>JAHDWY010000555.1 GCA_023384315.1 Candidatus Hydrogenedentota bacterium
CGCTTGTTGTAACGCAGGATGGTTCGGAACGGGCGCCCCGCGAGCGCCAATTGACCGGATGTGGACACGAACTAGGCCTCTTTCGTCGCGCGAAGAAGCGGAAGCCCCTGCACCAGTTCAAGGAGGTCTTCCGCATGGAATGGTTTCAGAAGATATCCGTCGGCCCCGCTCCGCCGGAACTGCGGTGAAGCGCTGTCGATCGGTTTGGCGGTTACCATGTATACGCTGATCGCCGCCGTGCCCGGATCGGACTTAATCCGGCGGCAGGTCTCCCAGCCGTCCATTCCCGGCATGGCGATGTCAAGCAGCACCAGTCCAAAGTCCCCGCCGGAAAGCAGTTTGATAGCCTCTTCGCCGGTGCTGCACTGCGCGATGTCGTAGCCCTCCGACTCCAAACATCGCATCATGAACGTCACGATCTCCGTGTCGTCGTCCACGCACAGAATTCGATGACCCGCAGGCTCCGTCGTGCCTACTGCACGGCCTACCGCGTAATGAATGGCGCTGAGCAACGCGCTCTTACGAAACGTCCGTTTGATTCGCGCCGCGACCAGCGCCTCGTACCGGCCATACAACTCGTCGTCGCTCGTCAACATGATTACCGGAAGATCCGCCGAATCGGGTTCCGCCAGAATCGTGTCGACGATCTCATTCCCTTTTTCAGACGATTCGGTATCCACAATGATGCAGTCTGGACTGTGCCGGTGCGCCAACACTACGGCATGACTTCCGTTCAAGGCATGAATAACGTCCATGCCTTCGGCCATGAGCAATGTTCGAATCTGCATACTCAACGAGCGGTCGTTCGTGACCAGTTCAACCAGCAGCCGGGTGCCCGGCGGAATGCCTTCGTCCAGACTACCATCGCCGCCATCCCGTACACGGGCCTCCCGCAACGGCAGCGAGAATCGGAAAGTGCTGCCCTTCCCAACTTCACTTGATACGACAATTCGGCTGCCGTGCAGCCGGGCGATATCCTGCGCAATGGACAGCCCGATTCCGGTCCCACCGTACTTGCGCGTCGATGAACTGTCGTACTGGTAGAAGCGGGTAAACACCTTGTCCAGAGCTTCCTCTGGAATGCCGATACCCGTGTCGCGAACCTCCACGTCCACGCTCGTAGTCGAGGGCCGGATCTCCACCGTCACCGTCCCGCCTTTGTGATTGAACTTCACCGCGTTGGAGAGCAGGTTGTTGAAAACCTGCCCCATCTTTCCCTTGTCCCCTTCGACGAAAACGGGATCTTCCGGAGCAAGAAGTTCCAGCTCGATTTCGCGCCCATCCGCGACGGGCTGAACAATCTGCATGCTCAGCCGCGCGCACTCGGTCAGGTCGAACGTGCCGAACACCAGGGTCTCCGCCCCCCGGTGAAGCCGGGAAAAGTCCAGCAGGTTCTCGATGAGCGTCACCAGTTTCTCGATATTGCGCAGGCTGATGCCAAGATAGTCCTTCTGCACGTCGTTCACCGGCCCGACTTTGCCGTTGAAAATCATGTCGGTGTACCCCATGACGGCGACCAGTGGCGTGCGAAGTTCGTGCGACACGTTGGACAAGAGATTGGTCTTCATCTCGTCCAGCGTCTTCAGCTCTTCATTCGCGTCATGCAGCTTCTCGCGGGCGCGAGTCACCTCCTCGAGGGAAAGCTGGAGATTCTCCAGCAACTGCGCATTCCGGATCGCCACCGCAACGTGGGGAGCAACTTGCTCCAACACTTCCACGTCGTGTTTGGTAAACGCGGCCTCGCGATTCGATCCCACATTCAACGTGCCGATGATGCGCCCCGTTGCGTACAAGGGAATGCACACGCAACTGCGCGTACCCGCCGGGAACTGCCCGGCAAACGTACTTCCATCCTCCGCCAGATTGTCGACGAGAAGACACTCTTTACGTTCCGCGACCCAGGACGAGCAGTTGCTCTCGTCGTCGACCTTGTACTCCCGCGTTTCTTCCTCGCCGTGATCGGGCCAAAGTTGCCGCACGATGAATGCATGGCCTGACTCGTTCAGTAGCGCCAGTTCCGCATAATCGAAATCGATGAGCTTCTTGATCTCCACGACCAGGCTCTCGTAGAGCCGGCCCGCTTCGAGACTGGAGTTGATGACGTTGGCAATCTGAGTGATCGCGCTGAGCCGCTCCGCGCGATCTCGCGCCTCATGCTCGAGCCGGATGCTCTTGGTAACGTCGCGGAAGATGCCCTCAACACCTATCACCGCGTGCTCGTCGTCGTGCATCAGGTTGCCCGACAGCTCGATACAAATCGATCGCCCGTCCTGACGCTTCATCCAGACCCGCGTCCGTTCGACAAATCCTTCCTCTGCGAGCGCCTGATTGAATCGCGCGAGATCGTCGGGTTCGAGAAACATCTCACGGATGCTCTGCCCTAAAGCCTGGTCTACGCTCCCGAATCCGAACACCTCGACACCCGCCGGGTTCATGAACCCGATAACTCCCTCCGGATCGGTCTGAAAGATCCCGTCCCGCATGGAAGTGACCAGGCTGCGGTACTTCTCTTCAGACTCCTCGAGCTGGCGGATGTTCCGTTTGAGCGCCAGCGCCATCTTGTTGAACGACGACGCCAGCTCCTCGATTTCGTCGCCGGTTCCAATCTTGAGCTTCAGTTCGAGGTCGCCCTGTCCGATGATCTGGGCCCCTTCGTTGAGCAACAGCACGGGACGTACGATGTTGTTGTGTACGTTGCGATACGCGTTCAAGCACAAGAACACCATGAGCACAATGCTGCCCAACACCGCAGCCATGCCCGAAAGGTAGATAATCCAGTACACGTCGGCAGCGGACCGGCTGACGAGGATGAACACGTTCTCCCCGTCGAAGAGCCGGTCATAGGCTACGAACGAGTCGCTGATGGACCCCGGCTGGGCAAACCAAACCGGCCGTATCGTGCCGGAATTGCTGGTCGAGTGGTTTACCAGGATGCGCGCGATCCGATCGTCCAGCGGCACCCGTTCCGTCAACATCGCGTCACTCGATTCGGACGACGCATCCAGCCGGGTCACCTTCATTTCGCCCGCGCGATCGACGTAGGCGACCTGGAACAAGTCGGACTTGGACGGCGAACTGTCGCGGTAGGGGTCGTACCCCAACGCGAATTTGAGGAGGGGCGTGATGTCGATGACCGTTGAAACGTAGCCGATCTTGTCCCGCTGGTGGAGCGAGCGAACCGGCGCCGCCGTCTGGGCCACATACCGTTTCGGCTCGGCCCGGTTGGCGAAATCCACGTACTGCGCTTCTTCAACCGTCCACGGCCACTCCGGGTGATCGCCGATGCCTTCGGGCAACGGCTGTGTGCTCATGATGATCTCGCCGTGGGCGTCGTACAGGGCGATCATGGTGGGTAAGGAATCCGGAGATTCGGGGCCCGTGCGTTGCATCAGGTATTCCCGAAGTACCGTTTGTGCGTTCTGCGAACTCTGGATGCTTGGCTTGCCTTGGGCGTTTGGCGTAAGCGCCGCCACCACCCGGGAATCCAGGGCCAGATTCCGGGTGGAACTCAGCTGGCTCAACGCCGCGATCCGAAGTCCACTGGCGGTTTTTTGGGCTGCCGTCAGGAGCGTCTGCTCCACGGAATTGCCCTGGCCTTGCCGCGCGATATAGAGTCCGAGCAGCATGACGATTGCCAGCGGAATGATCGAATA
>JAHDWY010000556.1 GCA_023384315.1 Candidatus Hydrogenedentota bacterium
CTCGAAGCCGGCAAGCCGGTGCTGTGCGAGCAGCCTTTCGCTATCAATGCGCTCGAAGCGGCGGACATGGTCGCTGCGGCGCGGAATGCCAAGTTATTCCTCATGGAAGCCATGTGGACCCGGTTCCTGCCCGTCATCGTCAAGGTTCGCGAATGGCTGGCGGCAGGCGCAATTGGCGAACCGAGAATGGTGAACGCGGATTTCGGGTTCCGCGCGGAAGTCGATCCGGAAAGCCGGCTCTTTAATCCTCAATACGGTGGTGGGGCTCTGCTCGATGTAGGCGTATATACGATCTCCTTTGCCTCGATGGTTTTCGGCACGACGCCGCAGCGCTGCGCCGGATTCGCCCACATCGGCGACACCGGCGTCGATGAACAGGCCTCCATGGTGCTCGGGTACGGCGGCGGTCAAACCGCCTCACTTACATGCGCCGTTCGTGTAAACACCCCGCAAGACGCCGTGATCGTCGGCACGAACGGTTCCATTCGCGTCCATCCCCCCTTCTGGAAGGCGACGTCCGCGACGTTGTCGGTTACCGACAAAGACGAGGAAACGGTCACGCTCCCGCACAAGGGTAACGGATACGAGTATCAGGCCATCGAAGTCATGCGCTGCCTGCGCGAGGGCCTCACCGAGAGTGATGTCATGCCGCTCGACGAGACTGTTGCCATCATGCAGACCATGGACCAGATCCGCGATCAGTGGAATCTAAAGTTTCCGATGGAGTGAGGCTTGAACGTTAGGTGGTCCCGATGGTCGCGCCGGATTCGGCGGGCAATTCAAGGAAAGCAAACCGAAATGAAGTATGGCAATGTCCCCGGCGTTGACAAGCCGGTTTCCCGAATTGTCCAGGGTACCGTCATGACTCCCGGGGACGACGAGGCGCGTTGGCACGATCTCTTCGACGCGGTCTACGAACTCGGCTGCAACACCTTTGACACCGCCCACGTCTACGGCGCGGGCGAAAACGAACGTTCCGTTGGACGCTGGATCAATTCCCGCGGCATTCGCGACAAAGTGGTCATCGTCGGCAAAGGCGCCCACCACAACGCCGATCGGAAATGCGTCACGCCCTACGACATTACCGCGCATCTGCACGACTCCCTCGCGCGGTTTCAGACCGGCTACATCGACCTCTACCTGCTCCATCGCGATGACCAATCGGTACCGGTCGGACCCATCATGGAGGCGCTGAACGAGCATCTTAGCGCAGGCCGCATCAAGGCCATCGGCGCATCCAACTGGACCGCGCGGCGAATCGCAGATGCCAACGCCTACGCGATCGAACGCGGCATGACACCCTTCGTGGTCACGAGTCCCCAGTACAGTCTGGTTGAGATGCTCGAGGAACCCTGGGAGGGCTGCATCAGCATCAGCGGTCCGCAGGGCGAATCGGAGCGAGCCTGGTATCTAGACAAGAAGATGGCCGTGTTCGCGTGGTCGAGCCTCGCGGGCGGATTTCTCTCCGGGCGACTCACGCGGGACAACCTGGCGCAACATGAAGAAGAACTCTACTACCGCTGTTACGTCAACGAAACCAATCTGCAGCGGCTCGATCGCGCCCGCGAAGCTGCGTCGGCAAAGGGCGTGAGCGTGCCGCAACTCGCACTGGCCTATGTTCTGAACCAGCCGCTCGACGTGTTCGCCCTGGTGGCGCCCGTTACCGCAAGGGAATTTGAGGATATCCTTCCCGCGCTCGAGCTGAACCTGTCGCCGGAAGAGTTGGCCTGGCTCGACCTGGAAACCGATGTTCGGGTGGTTTAAGCGACGGCGCCGCGCCCGCCTTCGGGAGCAACCTTTCCCCGAAGCGTGGGACACCATTCTTCGCAAGAACGTGCCGTACTACCGCTCACTCCCCGACGACGACCGGCGCGAACTCCAGGGCCACATCCACGTGCTGCTCGCCGAGAAAAACTTTGAGGGTTGCGGCGGCCTCGCCATGACCGACGAGATTCGGCTCACCATCGCCGGTCAGGCGGCGATCCTGCTGTTGCACCGCGAAACCGACTACTATCCCGGCCTCGTGTCCATTCTCGTATATCCGGATGCCTTCATCGCGCCTACGGAAGACGAAGAACTCGGCGACGAAGTTCTCGAAGGCGAAGACATCCATCTCGGCGAATCCTGGAACATCGGCGCGCTCGTGTTGTCCTGGAAACACGTGCTCCACGGAGGCCGCGACGCCCGCGACGGCGAGAATGTTGTCCTCCACGAATTCGCGCACCAACTCGATTACGAAGACGGCGTCAGCAACGGCGCGCCCCTGCTCGACAGCGGCCACGAGGAGTGGGGGAGTGTGCTGAGCGGCGAGTTCGAAAACCTCTGGCGCGACATCGAACGTAATCAGCGCACGCTCATCGACACCTACGGCGCGACCAATCCCGCCGAGTTCTTCGCCGTCGTCACCGAATGCTTCTTTGAACGACCCGCCGCCATGCGAACCAAACACCCCGAGTTGTATCAGGTGCTAAGCGATTTCTACCAGCAGGACCCCGAGTCCGTGCTGCAGGGTGACCCCTCGTCGGTCGATAACCGATCCCGATGAGCACCATCTTTAGCTCTCGATACACAACGATTCCCCGAGCCGGTTCTCAGCAGCGGACCACAACCCGAGCGGGAGTCCGCTATCCGCCCAACCGCAGCAAGTGCTCGAAGCCTTCCCGGCCGAGAAGGGCCAATCCCCCGTAATAGGCCACGGTCAGCGAAATAGCGACGTACCCGGCGATGATGAAGTAGCCGTCCCGTTCCAGAAGTCCCAGGGCGATCAGGAAAATCGGCAACGCCGCGACCATGTTCGCGAAGAAGATGGGGAGCGGCAGCACCACGATCAGTGCCAACACAAATATGGTCACCGCGTGAATGCGGATGACATAGGTGTTGCCGCTCAATACCTCGAGCCTCGGATGCAGAAGCCGCTCCATTCTCGCGAGCGTGCGTAGGAGCCGGTTGCTGACCGACACAAGCCGCGCGTAGGGGATCTTCTTTTCGCGCAGCCGGCGCGGGATCCACGGCGGTCTTCCGATGAACAGGAACAAGGCCACAAACGCCACGAAAGCGCCCAGCGGGATCGTGATGGGCAGGCACATGGGGAAAGAGAGAAACACAAGTAGCATGGCATGGGTGCGCCGGGGGAACGCGTTTAGAATCGTCCCAAACGCCATAGGCTTGCCGTCGGCCCGCTCAAGGAGCACGCGGATGTCCTGCGACAAGGCGACCGGCGGATCCGGAGCGCTGTTCTCTCTGGTCCCTTTTTTTGCCCCGTCTGGCTGCACAGAGCTTCGGTTCACCATGGCCGTGACCTTATCGCATGATGGGTCATTTCGCAAAAACCTCGTAGTATCAAGCAGATAGGCATTATCTTGTCGATTTCTTCTCCTTGGAAACAAGTTGGGCGCGACAAATCGCTCCAACTAGCTTGCAATACATTGTACCTTGTGATATATTTTCTTCGGAGGGTACTATCCCATGGCCAGCGGAGATGATTCCGTCGATATCGACAATTGGACGACCCAACTGCGGAAAGGGTTGCTCGAATTGTGCATCGTCAATCTCCTCGCCAAAGGCGAACTCTACGGCTACGACCTCGTCAAACACCTCGCCCGGATACGCGGACTCGTCGTCACCGAAGGCACCATCTACCCGCTCCTGTCCC
>JAHDWY010000557.1 GCA_023384315.1 Candidatus Hydrogenedentota bacterium
TGGAGACGCGGGTGACTCCCGTGCCCACGCGGCCCGGCGAGGTATCCCCGTTCAAACACGTTCTTTACATCATCAAGGAGAACCGGACCTACGACCAAGTCTTTGGTGACCTGCCGCAGGGGAACGGTGATCCCGCGCTGTGTCATTTCGGCCGAGACGTGACGCCAAACCACCACGCCCTCGCGGAGACCTTCGTGCTCCTCGACAACTTCTACTGCAACGGCGTGTTGAGCGCCGACGGCCACCAGTGGACCAATGAAGGCTACGTGACAGACTACCTGGAAAAGAGTTTCGGCGATTTCTCGCGCAGCTATCCCTATGACGGGGATGACGCCATGGCCTACGCGTCCTCCGGATTCATCTGGGACTACGTGCTGCGCGCCGGGCTGACGTTCCGCGTCTATGGAGAGTTCGTGAAGGCGGTTATCGAACCCAACGACGCCACCTGGGCGGACATCTACAGCGACTATTTGAACGGCACAAGAAACGTCAGCATTCGGGCGACTACGGAACTGCACACCCTGGAGCCGTATCTGTGCCCGACCTTCATCGGTTTTCCGGGGAAGATGCAGGATGTGTATCGTGCCCAGGAGTTCATAACGGAACTCAAAAACTTCGAGGCGCAAGGCGAACTTCCGAACTTCATGATCATGCTATTGCCGAACGACCATACCGTAGGCACGAGACCCGGCTATCCCACGCCAAGAGCCACCGTGGCTGACAACGACCTCGCATTGGGACGAATCGTCGAGGCGATCTCGCATAGCACGTTCTGGCCGGAGACGGCCATTTTCGTGGTACAGGACGATCCCCAGGCGGGGCTCGATCATGTCGACGGCCGGCGGACCGTGGCGTTCTGCATCAGCCCTTACACCAAGCGCGGCGAAGTCATCAGCACCCATTACAACCAGAGCAGCATGTTGCGCACGATGGAATTGATCCTCGGTCTACCGCCCATGAATCAGCTCGACATGGCCGCGACGCCGATGGTGGATTGTTTCACGGACGAACCCGACCTCACGCCGTATACGCATTTGCCTAACCTAATCCCGCTGGACGAAATGAATCCGGAGAAGACGGCGCTTTCCGGCCTGCAGCGGTACCACGCGGAGCTGTCACTGCAAATGCCCCTGGATGACATTGACATGGCCGACGAAGGCACGTTCAACCGGATCGTCTGGCACTCTGTGAAGGGGTACGACACGCCCTATCCGGAATTGGCACGACGGGAAGAAGTGGGGCACGATGCCTGGCCCGGCGTGGCCGACGATCCGGGCGAAGACGAGGATTGAGGGCTAGGCTTCTTCGGAAAGGTCGCGGGTTTCCCACGCGCGGAACGCGTCGAGATCCGATTGTACTTGCTTGACGATCGACGCGATCAACGCAACATCATCGATGAATCCGCCGAGAACAAAATCGGGAATCAGATCGATCGGTGACACGAAGTAGATCAAGGCGATGGTGATTAGGATGATTGACCCCCAAGGCACCACCGTGTACTCCCGCCGGGCGTACGCTCGCAGCAGCCGGGAAAACGATACGACGTACTTGTAGACTTGGCGAATCGCGTTCTCGTTGCGGGCTGCCTTGCGCTCCGCAGACCGGATGAGTTTCTCCGTCTGCCCCGGGTCTTGGGCGACTCTCGTCGCCAGAGCCGTCGACCGATCCACGACTTTCAGCAGCGCCTTCTCGTCCGGTACGTTTGCCTGTTCGCCCGTACCCATATCTCCTCCCAGGTTCGATTGCCGATCATCCTCGAACCAACAGTGTACGCACAATCGGCGGTGATAAAAACACCGCGCGGGGACCGACTTATGCCGATCCCCGCGCGGATTCTAATTCAACCGAAATTGGTCGCCCGAAGCTATTCGCCGGACACCATGGACAAATACTTCGCCGGGTTGGACTTGACTTTCTTCGTGCAGCCCTTGCAGCAAAGCTCCACCAACTGGTTTGCGACCACCAGCTTCACCGGTTCACCCATGCTGCCCAGTTCTTCACCGGACACCGGGCAGGTTTTCGAGGCATACGACCCCTCTTGCGCCTTGATGACTGCCGCGTCTACTTCGCCAATGTACTTCGCCGGGTCGCCTTCAACCTTGGATTCGCAGCCGGCACAGCAGAGCTTAACGTAGCGGTTGTTGTAGACGTAGTCGTTGCCTTCGCCCTCGGCAATTTCCTTGCCGCTGACGACGCAGGTGTTCAGGGGATATTTGTCTTTCTGCTGCTCGACGATTTCACCGTCGAGCTTCGAAAGCACTGCTGCGGGATCCGCCTCGAACTTGCCCTTGCATCCGTTGCAGCAGAATTTGATCTCGCGGCCTTCATGGACCACGACGACCGGCTCGGCGTCTTCGGCAAACTGCTTGCCCGTCATGACGCAGTGATCGAGGGGATAGGGGTCTCCCTTCACTTCATCTGCGGCGAACGCGGCGCTAGAACCTGCGACCAATACCAATGCCAGTGCCAAGAGGCCGAAACGTTTTGCATTCATTTTGCACCTTCCTCCAACGGTTTCGCACGGATACCCCGTGCAGGGTCCGCTACTTACCAGTTTTTACTGCCTTGCAAGCAGTTACTATAACGCGCGTACTGCCGTCCCGTCCAACCTGACATTCATTGGCCGGACATGCTGGAACGAAAACACCGCACGCACAGCAGTTTATTCACTCCCAGCCGGATTTCATCTCAAAACGATTTCCACTGGCGAAGCACTTCATACAAGACGATGCCGAAGGCCGTCGCCACGTTCAGGGTGTTTTTGTAGCCACCCATCGGAATGCGGACGGTCTTTGCGCACCGGCTCAGGATGTCCGGGGACACGCCGGTAACTTCGTTTCCGAACACGATCGCAACGGGTTGTGGCCACTCGACCGTCAAATGGGAGACCGCGTTCCCGGTGGCTTCCGCGGCGTAACACGGAATTCCCGCCGAATCGAGCCAATCGAGTGCCTCTTCGGTTCGCCGACGGTAAGTCCAGGGCACGTAATCCGTGGCGCCTAAGGCGGTTTTCGCCAGCTTCAGGTTCGGCGGGTACGCGGTCATCCCGCACAGGTGGATATGCGCGACCGCACCGGCGTCGGCGGTGCGGAAAATCGACCCCACATTGAACGCGCTGCGGATATTATCCAGCACGATGTGAACGGGATTGCGGGGGATCGGCGGCAGGTCCGTGGGAAGGACCATCCGGTAGTGGGGTTCCAATGGCACAACGCTAACCTCTTCTTCGGGTTGTGTTTCGACAGTCCGGACCGCCGGTGGGCGTGAATCGATCGATCTGCTACACTCTGGTCATTCCGGTTCGGCGGCGCACATGGTAGCACACGCCGATGGTTTCGGCTCCACTTCATGTCAGGGGGCGCATGGGGCTTTTCTCTCCAAAGCTTTCGACGAAGCGCATGGCGCACCTCTGTTACCGGTTGTCGTCGCTCACGAAGGGAGGCGTCCCGATCGTGCGCACGTTGCAGTTGCTGGTGGACGGACCCCATGCGAAGCCTTACCGCGCGATCTTTCTGCCCGTCATCGACTCGCTGCGGACAGGGGATACCCTCGGGGAAGCCTTGCGCACCCAGTCGAGGTATCTCCCCGGCCTCTTCATTGAAACCGTCGTCGCCGGCGAACTGTCGGGCAAGTTGGATGTGGTTCT
>JAHDWY010000558.1:0-3234 GCA_023384315.1 Candidatus Hydrogenedentota bacterium
CGAACCCACGAAGTGCTCAACTACGTGGGGTTCGGCGAGGAGCGCTACCGCACGATGGAAACCTACTCGACCGGGATGCGCCAACGTGCGAAGCTCGCCCAGGCGCTCGTGCACGATCCGAAGCTGCTCTTTCTCGACGAGCCAACCAATGGCCTCGATCCCGTCGGACGCGTCGCCATGCTCGATCTCATCCTCGATATCGCGCGCCAGCGGGATGTGGCGATCCTGCTCTCATCCCATCTCCTGCCGGACGTGGAGCACGTGTGCGAACGCGTCGTCCTGCTCCATCAAGGCAAGGTCATGCAGCAAGGGGTGATTCGAGAACTCATCGGCGGCACGACTACGCGGTTCCGCGTTCGCGTCAAGGAAAACGCCGATCGGTTCGCCGCGGCACTCGCCGACCGGGGCATCGCCGTTGAACAGGGTGAAGACGGCGCCATCCTCGTCTCCATGGAAAGCGGAGCCGACCGGCGCGACGTGTTCAGAATCGCGCAGTCTGCCAACGTCCAATTGCGCGAATTCGCGCCGGTGCGCAACCGGCTCGAAGATGTTTTTGTAAACGCGATGGCAGGAAGCGCCTGACCGTGCCCATCTACACCCAAACATACCAGACCTGGGACGCGCGCTTCGGCGGCGGGTTCCGCTGGCTCACCGTGGCCGCGCAGGAACTGCGCGTTGCCCGAACGTCCAAGATGTACCGGCGGCTGTTGTTTCTCTCCGCTGTACCGTTCCTCATGTGGTTGTCGCTCCTCATCGTCACCGATCTCATGACCACCAATCCGAGCGCCCTGTTGCGCTCCGCCATTCAACAGGTGCAGTTCGCCAACGTGGACGGGCGTTTCTTCCGCACCTACATCTCCATGGCCACGCCATTCGCTTTCATCTTCTGCCTGCTCGTCGGCGCTGGATCGATCTGCAACGACTATCGCAACAACCTCCTCGAAGTCTACTTCGCAAAGCCTCTCGGCAAATTCGACTACTTCCTCGGGAAGCTCGCGGGCATCTGCTACTACCCGCTACTGCTGACCGCCGGGCTCTCGCTCGTCTTGTTTCTCCTGCACCTCCTGTTTTCGCCGCTCTCGGCCGGAGACTTCCTCCGCGACCTGTACTGGGTTCCCTTTTCGTGCGTTGCGCTTTCGGTGGCCATCGTCTTGCCTGCGGCATTGCTGGTCATGGCCTGCTCCGCCATCAGCAAAACGACCGGGCTTGCTTCCGTAATTGCCTGCGCGCTCCTGTTCATGAACGGCGCCTTCGCAAACGCCCTCGCGGAGATACTCCGCAACCACAATCTCCGCTGCCTGAGCCTCATCCGCTCCATGGTCTATCTCGGCGACGTGCTCTTCGACAGCCGCACGCGTATCACCTTGCACTGGGGATGGGTGGCGGCGGGAATGACCGCGTTCTGTCTCCTGTGCGCGGTCATCGTGCTGGGCCGCATCCGCCGCGTGGAGATAGGATCGTGAGCGCGGCCATAACTTTCAACGACGTGTCCCGCTGGTACGGCGAGGTCGTCGCGTTGAACAAGGTCAACCTGGAAATTGGCTCAGGGATCACCGGCCTGCTTGGTCCCAATGGCGCGGGCAAGTCGACCTTCATGGGGCTCTGCACGTCGCAGATTCGGCCAAGCCAGGGTTCGCTCCGCATCCTCGGCGAGCCCGTCTGGTGTAACTACCCGCTGTTGCGCCGCGTGGGCCTCTGTCCGGACCGGGAGAACTACTACGAGGACATGACGGGCTATGAGTTCGTGTACTGGCTGACGCGCTGCGTGGGATTCCGCGCGACGGCGGCCAAGACGGCGGCACTAGAAAGCATCGAACGCGTGGGCATGACGGACCGCATGCACGACCGCATTGCCACGTACAGCCGGGGCATGCGGCAACGCGTGAAGCTGGCCCAGAGTTTCGCGCACAACCCCGACGTGCTATTTCTCGACGAGCCCATGACCGGGCTGGACCCCCTGGGCCGCCACGCCATTTTCGACCTCATCCGCGCCTTGGGCCGCGAAGGCAAGACGGTCATCGTTTCGAGCCATATCCTCTACGAGATCGAGCGCGTCACCTCGAACATCGTTTTACTCCACCGGGGCCGCGTCCTCGCCCACGGCGATGTGCATCAGGTCCGCGCACTCATCGACGCCCATCCCCATTCGGTGTCTATGATGTGTAAACGTCCCAGGCAGGTCGCAGCCAAGTTTGTCGACGAAAACCACATCGTGTCCGTCCAGTTTGATGAAAGCGGAACCGGTGTCACGATCAAGACCCGCGACCCGAATGCCTTCTACGACCGCCTGACCGCGCTCCTCGCCGAAGGCGCCGTCGACGTGGAAAGCGTCCATTCCCCCGACGACAACTTGCAGGCGGTGTTCGAGTATCTGGTGAAGTAACAGACGTTCGCCTTCATGCTATACTTTCCATAACAGTGTACGCACAGCCTTTAGGATGGAGCGGCCAGCATGAAATCCTATACCTTTCCCATAGAGATTGAACCGGACGAGGATCGATGGTTTGCGCGCGTTCCGGAACTCGAAGCACAAGGTGCAGCCGCATGGGGCGTCACCAAAGAAGAAGCTATTCGAAATATCCAGGAAGTGGCCCAGATGGTTATCGAGTCGCTGCTGGAAGACGGTGGAGATTCAATACCCGTTGGCGTGATAGATGCAAATCGGGCTACCGTTATCGTCACCGTATGACCCAAGCGTACCATCGCGTTCATATCCTGCCTCAAGTCAAGAGATCGGTCTGTTATTGCCACAGCCTCACTTCTGTAAACGTGGTCGCTGCCGTGCCACTGGATTCCCGCTTTCGCGGGAATGACGGGTACGGCGGTCCTGCCGAAATTCTTCCCGCTCCGTCATTCCCGCGAAAGCGGGAATCCAGATGCTACGACCATACCGAATCCTCAGTTGAACGATTCACAAAGACTTGGACGGGCGGAACTACTACGTGTGAGTTCCAGAAGTGATGGATGAAGGGACAAAGAGTTGTCCCCTCGTAAGCGTAACGCTCCTCACGCGCGACGCGGGTCCCTTGCTGCGCCGCGTGCTTGAGGCCGTGCAGTCACAGGAGACCAACCGAAGCGTCGAGATCGTCGCCATCGACTCCGGCTCGACGGACGGCACGCTGGATCTGCTACATGAGTACGACGTGCGTGTCGAGACGATACCGGCCGCATCCTTCAACTTCGGACGCACACGCGATCGGGTGTTCGAACTGAGTCGCGGCGAGATCGTGGTAT
>JAHDWY010000558.1:3244-3639 GCA_023384315.1 Candidatus Hydrogenedentota bacterium
TTGAAAACCTCATTGCACCGCTCGACGACCCGGACGTGGCCGCCTCTTGCGGGCGCTCCATTCCCGATCCCGAGCGCGGCTTCCCCCAGTTCCCCTGGGAGCGCAACGGCTGGTTCTATTTCACCGCCGAGATGCGGAGGTTTCGGGAACGCTACGGCCGCGGACTCTCCAACGCCAACTCCGCCATTCGCCGGTCTGTCTGGGAGCGGCTGCGTTTCGGCGAACAAGCAATCGGTGAAGACTTCCGCTTCCAAACCAAGCTCCACGCCGAAGGACTGCGCATCGCCTTTCCCGAAGACGCCCCCGTGTTGCATCATCACTCCTACACCCTCGGCACGCTGTACAAACGCTGCCGCAACGAGGGCATGGGCCTCGCCGCGCTGGGCTGCGGGTAT
>JAHDWY010000559.1 GCA_023384315.1 Candidatus Hydrogenedentota bacterium
TCCTTTCCGTAACGCCGCGTCAATCGGTCGGCGGCGTACGGGCCTCCCCGAAGGGTCCGGCCCGAAAGTTGTCTGTTACGTGGCATCCGCCGGCTTCGTGCCGACGACCACCGCACTGTCAATGTTCGTGAATACGGTGTCTTCCCCTTCCACAGGGGGGACGACCGTGATGATGGTCCGGTTCGGCACGCTGGCAACCAGCGCCTTGCCGTCCATAAGGAGTAACGTGTCGCGAGCGCCTTTCGCTTCCGCCTGGTCCAGGGCCCGTGCGATGCCCGACCTTTCCGCCTCGGTCAAGGTAATGCCGCGGTCGCGAAGCCGTTGCAGGGCGTGGGCCGAGAATTTCACCTCGCGATCGCAGCGAAGTTGGCCCTCCAGAACCGAGGAGAAGGACGAGGCTGGCGCCCGCTGCGATGGGACCGGCCGGGGCTCTTGCAGAAGCCCGGCGTCCCGGTGCAGGTGGACTCGATTCAGCATGACGCTCACCGAATTGTCTCGACGCCCGCCATGGACATTTGGCGTTCGCCAACGGTCAGGTAAACGACACTGCCAATCAGTTGCACGCCGTCCACGGTGCCCTGCAGCAACTCGCCGTCCACGTCGATGCCGCTCACTTCACGGCCAATCATGCCGCTAGCCGTCAGGAAGTTCAGCTGATCCAGATTGCCGCTGAACTCCGCAAACTTGTCGTTCAGATTGTTCATCTGCTCGAGCGCGGAGAACTGCGCCAACTGGGCGATCATCTCCGTGTTATCCGTCGGTTCCAGCGGGTCCTGGTTCTGCATTTGCAGAACGAGCAGTTGGAGAAAGGAGTCCTTGCCCAACTCGCTCGACGCGGACCCGAACACGGTGCTTGCGTCCGATTCCGACCCCGCCGCCTTGGTGGCGGTCGTACCGCCTTCCTGAATTGCCTTTAACAGCGCAGCCTTCAGGTCGTCCGACTGGGCCACGCCCGCGGAAGGCGACGAACGGCCGGCCTTTCCGAGCACCGGACTCAGCAGGTCGGCCAGATTGCCGCCGATCTTGGTTATGGGATTCATGTGTTCACACTCCTTGTTCATGCGAACAGGTTGAGGCTGCCGCCGTGCGACAGCGGTCTTCGGGGCACAGCGCCAGGCTGTTGCCCGTTTGAGGGGTTCTGATTGGATGGTCCGGGCGTGTTGCCGTTCCACCCGCGCGCGTGCGGCGTCCAGGCCCGTTCGGGCGAACCCGACAGCGGATTCCCGGTGCCCGCTCCGGCGTTCAGGTCGGCCGTGATCGTAATCTTGCCGACATTCGAGCCGTCCTGGGCGAGTACCTCGCGCAACTGGTGGACCTGCGTGTGCAACAACTCGCGCACGCTATGATTCGCGCTCGCGAGCCGCACGGTGATCTCGTCGTTGGTCGACGTGACGACCAGCTTCAACTCACCAAGAGACTCGGGTACCAGACGAATGCGCATCGTCTGTTCGCCCTTGGTCAGCAGGTACCGCACGCCTTTCACCGTGTCGATGGCGATGGTCTTCACCGTCGTCCGTTCCGGCGGTGCCGCCGGGTCCACCTCGGCCTTCACACGTTCCGAACCGTTCGATGGTGCGGCGTGTTCGACTTGGATAACCGCATTCGGCGGCGGTGGCTCGACCGTTGCCGGACGAGCGCCATCTACGTGCTGGACTTGGCTGGACGCAGTACGTACCGGAACCTTTGCGGCGTCCTTTGGTATCGCAGCTTCCTCGCCATCGAGCACCTCCGCGACGGCGTCACCACCGCCGTCTGACCCCGGCTTCGGCGTTACCGACGACGTGGGGGAGAGGGTCTCCGTTGTTCCCTCCGCCTTCACCGTCGGGGATTCCGCCGCGACCGTGTCCGGTTTGGCAACGATGAAGCGTGCCGTGCTTCGCGAGTCGGTAACGTGAGCCTTCGGCTCCGCTTCCGGTTTCGCTGGCGCGGCCTGCTTCGTTTCCACCGTGACGTCTGCGCCCTCTGCATCAATCAGCTTGGCAACCGGAATCCCGGTCTCCGCTTCCGCAACCGGCACATTGGCCGGGGCGGTTTGGTTCACGGGCTTCGTTGGCGCGCCAGGTTCCGACGCCGCAGCCTTCAACTCCGGCACGACGTACTGGGCCGAACTGGTCTGCTTCGCCCCGTCCGGCGGCGACGGCGTCACCACCTGCGTCACGATGACGGGTTTCACCGTCGAGACCGCTTTGCCGTGCTCTGGTGGCGGATTGGCGGGTGCTGCCTCGTTGGACTTGGCCGACGCGTTCTTGGCCGTCTGCGCCGCTTCGCCGCTCGCCGCGGTAGCATCACCGGCGACGAGCAACACGTTTTGCGAGGACGCAGATGAAGCACCGGGGCTTTGGCCGCCGTTCGCCGGAGCCGCTTCCCCAGTACCCGAACCTTCCGTCATGCCGGGAGCCGTACCGGGCTGAGCCGGCGCGGACCCCTGCAACAGGGCCAACAGAATTGCGAAGGCGCCTTTCTCGCCGCCCTCGCCGTTCTTCGTCGCAGGCTTCTCGCCTTCGACCGTTACCGGCTCCGACGCACTCGTGGGAGCCGTAACTTGTGGGATTTGCAATAAACTCACCTCCTTTCCATTGAAGTCGTATCCAAAGCCACGGAGAAAACGCATCTCTCCCGTGGACCAGGGAACAGGGAAATAGACATCGATATCGGGATCGGTATCGGGATCGAAAAGGGATTCGATAGGGCTTCGAGTCCGTCGTGCGGGGATTTAACCCGCGGGAGTGGGTGCCGCTTGTTGTTCGGCCATGGCGCGCAGGAATTCGGACGCCTTCTGCTCGTTCATCTTGTCGAGAATCTTTCCGCGCTTCCGATCCTCAATGAGCTGAAGCAATCGCGCCCCTTGTTCGGCGGGCCACTCTTCCAGAACCATGGCGGCCTGGTCTTCCTTCATCCCACCCAGTGAATTCGCGACTTCCTGCAACTGGGCCGCTTCAGTCGCGTCCATCGTATCGACCGTCTGGGTCAATTGCGCGATCAAATCCTGAAGGTTGCCTCGCAACTCTTCCATTTGATCCTGCGTTTCATTGAGGCGCTGTTGCTGCTGCTCCAGGTCCCGTTCACGCGCCGCCAACGCCTCCTCGCGCTCGCGCAGGGCCTTCGCGGTTTCGGACAACTCATCGGGCTCCAGTTCGGTCTCCACCACGCTTTCGGGCTGATTGCGGCCAAGTATCTTGTCCAATCCTTCCTTGTTCAGGTTGCCCGTGTACGCGAGCATCCCCACGAGCGTCAGCGCAAACGAAAGCAGCGCGAGTATGAGAAAGAACAGTGCTTTCATCGTTCACGTTCCCTGCGGCCCCGAAGCGCCGCGCGGCCGGATGCGATCTCGTCGGCGTTCTTCTGTTCCTGCGAGCGAATCGCGTCGAGCCGCTCCTCCAGGTCCCGATCCCGCAGGCGTTCCACGATACGCTTCCGCTTCATCGCCTCTTCCAATTCCATCCGGCGTTCGGACTCCACGCCGCGAAGGTCCCGGATGGTCGCGTCCTGCTCGACGGCCTCGCGCGCCAGATGACGCTCGTACATGAAATACCCGTGAATCCGGCGCGCCGAAATGGACGTTTGGGTTTCGCGGCCCGCCTCTTCGAACATTCGGGCCTGTTCCTGCTGCAAGGTCTGCTGCACGT
>JAHDWY010000560.1:0-3010 GCA_023384315.1 Candidatus Hydrogenedentota bacterium
TTAGGTCCCCGCGCTGTTTCCAATCTCGTTCAGCATCGTAATCATGGGCACGAACAGGGCCAGGAAGAGCACCATGACCACGAGACCGATAATAATGGTCAGAATGGGTTGGATCATTTCCACCAGCGTACCGATGGTGATGTTCAGCTCTTCTTCGTAGGTTTCGGCGATATGTTCGGCAATATCGTCCAATTGTCCCGATTCTTCACCCGTGACCAGCATGTCTACGACGACCGGCGGGAAGATGCCCTTCGCGTCGCGCATGGGTTCTTCGATTCCCTCGCCCCGTTCCACGCTGTCGCGGACCGCCTGAAGCGAGTGGGCCATCGCTTTGTTATGGATGACGTTTCGCACCAGGTCCAGCGTAACCATCATGGAAAGGCCGCTGCGCAAGAGCAGGGAGAGCGAGCGGGTGAAATCCACAACCGCGCGCTTGCGGACGATGGAGTGGCCGATGCGCGGGATGCGCATCTTCCACCGATCGGCGCGAATGCGCCACAAGGGGCTGACGCGCACCACGATTTTGTAGACTACGACGACGGCCACCAGGGCGACCAGCACCGGCACGACGATTTGCCACGAACTCAGGGTCTCGACGGTCGAAATCAGGGTCGTGGTATACCAGGGCAGCTTGTCCGCGATATCGAGCTTGGCGAAGATTTCCTGGAACTGCGGAATAACCACCTTGGCGATAAGCAAGAGGACGAGCGCGCAAACCGCGACCAGTACGACGGGGTACCACAATGCCCCGCGCATGCGCCGTCTCAGCATGTCCCGTCGCTCGCGGTAGGCGATCAGGCGTTTGAGCACGGTGGTCAAGGTACCGCTCGCTTCGCTGGCTTTGACGAGGTTCACAAATACCGGATCGAACTGGTTGGGATGCCGTTCAAAGGCCTGCCACAGGGCATTGCCGTTTTCCACGAAACTGCCGATGTCGGCGAGCAAGGCGCGGACCCGGGCCCGTTCACTGCGCTGCGCGAGAATCTGGAGCGATTTGAGCAGGGGCGTACCGGCGTCGAGCAGCATGATGAGCTGGCGCAGCACATCGGTGATGTCCCGTTCCGGGATCGGGCCCAAGCTGGTCGCGAAGAACCCGCTACTCGTAAACGAGCGCGACGCTACGGGAGCCGCCTCGGCGGATTCGGCGGCCTCATCCAGATCGAAGGTGGCTTTCGCCGTGGATTTGCGGCCCCCAGCCTTCTTGGTGCCGCGGGGTAACCGTTTGATGCCGCCTGCCGCAGGCTTATCGCCTTTCGTGGCCATGATCAGTAATCCTCCCTTGGGTCTAACGCTCGCCTAGGCCGCTGGAGCCTCGGGCTCTGATTCCTGGTTGGGTTCCGCGGAACCGCGCCCGCCTGACTCGTTCCAGTACATGATACGGGTATTGCCTTGATCGTCCACGCACGCAACCGCTTCGATCGTCACCGCTGTCATCGGGACGCCCGACTCGTCCGCCTGCGTATCGACGAGTTCCGCCGTGCTGAAGATCCGGTAGCACCGCGACGAAAAACTCAGCTCCGGAGGAAGTGTGTTGAGCGCGTCAGGCGCGGGCCGCACGTTGAACGTGGCGGGGTCTTTCCCGGCCGCCGCACTCAGTTCCGCAATGTCGCCGAAAGGCCGTGCGTTGGCGACCTGGGTGGCGGTTTCAGGCGTGACATTGAGAAGAGCCTGAAGCACCGGAGCGGGCGCCGTGTTTACATTCATGTAACCGCCGGCGTTCACCGGATCCGGCACGGTATACACCGTCAACATGCCGGCCAGGTCCTCCGAGAGCGCTTCCGGCGCCAGGAAGCCGCGCGTCACCAATTCGTCGACACTACTGAACCACCGCCGCGCTTCACCTCCCTCGTCGTCTGCCCCATCAGTACGGGGAAGACTGCTACGAATTTGCCGGGCCTTCTCTCCATCGACTTGGAGAATCTCGCGCAATACGTTGGGTGGAGCATGATTGATATTCACCCGGGCCGATTCGTCCTGCAGTTGCACCCGCACGCGGCATACGCGCCGGTCTGAGGCCTCCGGTACATCCGCGGCGCCCGTATTCTCCCGGTACACAGGAACCTCAAGGTCGATCGGCTCGCTCAGGTTGGGCGACGCCCCTTCGGCGATGGCTGACTGCACGGCTGCGATACCGGCATTAATTCCGCCGCGCGCCGCGTAGCTGGCATGAAGCCCTTCGACCTTCCAATCAGTCTCCTGATGTTCGATCATCATGTATCCGACCCACGCGGTGCCCAACATCATGAACACCACCAGCAGGCCCAAGACCGTAATGAGAGCGGCACCTTCGTCGTTGCGTTTCGTCTTCGATAGCGTCATGACGTTCCTCACTGGACTTGCACCGGAAAGACCTGGACGCGGGAAACCTGTTCGCGAAGCGGATCGCCCGGTACCGCCAGGTTCAAACTGACGCGGATCGCCGCAGGCAGCGACGAACTGGTCCATCCCTCAACCCACTTTCCGCCGTCTGCGTACTCCACACGAAACTGAAGAACGCCCCGGGCAAGTGTAATCGCGGACTCGGCGTCTTCACCTGCATCTACGGGACGCTGGCCGCGAACCAGCAGGGGGGCGCCGGAATCGTCTCGCGTCACGGAATACGTGGCCAAAACGGGAGTCTGCCGTCCATCCTGATTCGGCGCGAGAACGGGAATAGACAGAGTATCGTCGGCCAAAGGAATGCCAAAAAACTCGGACATTGTCACAGCATCGGCTTTCCCCGTCAACGGAACCGGCGTCAGCGAGGCAGGGATTACGGAATTCAGATCCTGTTGGATGCTCGCGAAGATATTCTCGCAACTTCGATCCATCTCCGTCCGAAGACGAAGCCCGTTCCAGTATCCCGTGATTTTCACGAAAGCAACGGAACCGATGCCGGTGACCACGGCCATGATGGCGAGGACGACCAACAGTTCTAGAATCGTGAAACCGGAGGGATTCACATGCCGTGGCTTCATGAGTTGCCTCCTGTTGCCGGGATTGGCATGACGGTCGTGAGGCTGACTGATTG
>JAHDWY010000560.1:3020-3621 GCA_023384315.1 Candidatus Hydrogenedentota bacterium
TGATCCCTGCCATCGCTCTGCCACCTGACGACTGCGGTGACCTCGGCCATACCGCTGCCATCGCCCAGGCCACGGGCATAAAGCTGCGAGGAAAATCTCTCGTGGAACGACCGCTCTCGTCTGTCCGCAGCGGGGTACGTGGGCAAAGCCACAGGCGTTTGGGAGGATATCGCCGTCGTTTCAGCGGGAGCGGCGACTTCTGTCAGCTCGCCCGAGGCCAGGGATTCTGATGCTGGCCAAGCGTAGGATTCCGGCGCAACCGCGATCTCGGTCAAGCGCTGTTGCGCGATGGAGTAAGCTACTTGCCGTGACCGATCCCGCTGTCCAAGAGCGACACAGTTGGAAAAAAGAGAAATGAACACCGAGGCAGCCACACTCAAGACCGCGAGGGCGACCAAGACTTCGATCAGCGTAAAGCCAGATGCCCAACGACCACCGCCTCGACTTCGCGCATAACAGGTTTCCACCACTTGGCCGCTCCCCTTCTGATCGCGATACCGGTGCAGAATCCGGTGTGCTTGGGTAAATACTAAGCAATACGATAAATTCTTCGTGTCTCGTTTTGCCCAGTTCCGCTTGTCCGGTTTCCCTTGGGTCACCC
>JAHDWY010000561.1 GCA_023384315.1 Candidatus Hydrogenedentota bacterium
CCTGTGCGACCTCGTTTGCGCCTACCTGCCGCTGCGGGTCGAGGAACGGCAGCAACTGCTTGAATGCATCCCCGTGAACGAACGCCTCGAACTGCTCTCTTCGCTGCTCATGCGCGAAACGGAGATGCTCGATATGGAGCGGCGCGTCCGCGACCGGATTCGCGAACAAATGGATCGCAGTCAACGCGAGTACTACCTCCACGAACAGTTGAAAGCCATCCACCAGGAACTGGGCCAGCGTGACGGCGGCGACGAGTTGACTGAGCTCCGCGAGATGATCGACAAGGCCAATATGCCCAAGGAGGTTCAGGAACGCGCGTTGCGCGAGCTGGGCCGCTTCGAGCGCATGCCCGCCATGAGCCCCGAAAGCGCCATCATCCGCACGTACATCGAGTGGCTCACGGATGTCCCGTGGAAGAAACGCACCCGCGACGCACTCGATCTGCTCAAAGCCCGCAAGGCGCTGGATGAAGACCACTACGGACTCGAAAAGGTCAAAGAGCGCATCCTCGAGTTCCTCGCCGTGCGCAAGCTCAGCAAGAGCACGAAAGGGCCCATCCTCTGTCTGGTGGGCCCTCCCGGCGTGGGGAAGACCTCCCTTGGCAAATCCATTGCGCGGGCCATGGGCCGCAAGTTCGTCCGCGTCTCGCTCGGTGGCGTGCGCGACGAAGCCGAGATTCGCGGCCATCGCCGAACCTACATTGGCGCCTTGCCGGGGCGCATTATCCAGAGCATGAAGAAAGTCGGCGTCAAGAATCCCGTCTTCATGTTGGACGAAATCGACAAGATGAGCATGGATTTCCGCGGCGATCCGTCGTCGGCCATGCTCGAGGTGTTGGACCCCGAGCAGAATGAGACGTTCAGCGACCATTACCTCGAAGTGGACTTCGACCTCCACGAGGTGTTCTTTATTACGACAGCGAACAGCGAGTATGAAATTCCGGAACCACTGCACGACCGCATGGAGGTGGTGCGCATCTCGGGTTACACCATGCATGAGAAACAGCACATTGCCCGGCTCTTCCTCGTCCCGAAGCAACGGGGCGAAGCCGGACTAAAGGACAGCGCGATTACGTTCACGAACGATGGGC
This sequence comes from Candidatus Hydrogenedentota bacterium, assembly GCA_023384315.1. Lineage (GTDB taxonomy): Bacteria > Hydrogenedentota > Hydrogenedentia > Hydrogenedentales > SLHB01 > JAHDWY01. The sequence continues at coordinate 1,092 of JAHDWY010000561.1, forward strand.
TCCAAACCCTTATTCAACGGTATACGCGGGAAGCCGGCGTACGCGAGCTTGAACGCCAGATCGCCCGCGTGTGCCGCAAAGTCGCCCACAAGGTCGTTACCACCAAACGTTCCAAGCGCGCCACCATCGACGCCACAGTAGTGAAAGAACTCCTGGGGCCCCCCGAGTATCCCGACATCCGTGCTGACGAAGCCCCGCAACCCGGCGTCGCGATCGGCTTGGCGTGGACCTGGGCCGGCGGCGATATCCTTCACATTGAGACGAGCACTATGCCGGGCAAGGGCGGTCTCTCGCTGACGGGGCAGCTCGGCGAAGTCATGAAGGAATCTGCTCAGGCGGCCTACACTTACCTGCGCGCTCACGCCAAAGTTTTGCGTATTCCCGTGCATTTCCATCGCAACGTGGACATGCACATTCACATTCCGGAAGGCGCCATACCCAAAGACGGTCCCTCGGCCGGCGTTTCCCTGGCCGTCTCCATTGCGTCCGCCCTGCGCAACAAAGCCCCCAACCCATCCGTCGCCATGACGGGGGAGATTACCTTGCGCGGCCGCGTGCTATCGGTCGGCGGTATCAAGGAAAAGGTCCTCGCCGCCCACCGTGCCGGCATCAAGACGATCATCATGCCGGAGGAAAACGAGAAGGACTTGCACGAAATCCCCCAGGACGTGAAGTCCGCCATCACCTTCGTCTTCGTGAAAGATGTCGACGAAGTCATTCACGCGGCGTTCGGCGACGATGCGAAACGCAAGGGACGCATCAAGCCCAAAGCGCGCAAGACCGCAAAGCGCCCCGCACGAAAATGAAGGTCATCTCATCCACATTCGTAAAAAGCGCCCTCCGGCCGGATCACTATCCCAAAGACGGCCGTCCGGAAGTCGCGTTCGTCGGGCGCTCAAACGTCGGCAAATCCACCATGCTGAACACACTGCTCAATCGCAAAGGCCTTGCCAAGACCAGCAAGACTCCCGGAAAAACCCAGACGGTCAATTTTTTCGACGTCAACGGCAAGTTCTATTTCGTCGATCTTCCGGGATACGGCTATGCCAAAGTCTCAAAAGCCATGCAACAGCAATGGGCACGAATTCTGACCGATTATCTCGTCGGCCGGCCGCCTCTTCGACTTATCGTGCAACTCGTGGACTGCCGCCACACTCCGGGGGCCAACGACCATCATCTCCTCGATTTGGTCGAGCAGGCCGAGGTACCGGCCGTTCTGGTCGCAACGAAATGGGACAAGCTCAAGGCATCAGAGCGCGCGGGCTGCGTGGAGTCCATTCGCAAGCACTTAGAATTGGACGAGGACGCGCTCATTATCCCCTTCTCTTCCATGTCCAAAGAGGGGGTTCGCGCCTTGTGGGATGTCATAGCAGAGCAGGTCGGTTGAATATGACAACAGAATTCGCATTATGAATTTGTGTCCGATTGGATGTTCCATTTTCACCCCCTTGACGGTAGAATAAGGGAGCTTCTTGGGGAAGCCGTGTTGAGGCCGTGACGTACATTCATCGGGAGTCGTGAATGGACCTCTTTAAACGCATTACCGATCTGCTGACCCCGCCGCCGCATAAACAAGAGAAGTTCTCGACCGCATTTGATGAAAACACCCAGGACGAGACTCCCACCGTGTCGACCGCAAATCTCGGACGGACCGTCAAAGCGCTCGTAACTGCCCCGGCCCTCGAGCATCCTCAGGCAACAGAAGCTATCGCGGAACTCAAACAAATTGCCGCATCCTCCGGCCTGTACGTGGTCGCTTCGAAGATGCGCTACCAGCTCGATGCCATGCCGCGGATCGCTTCGGACGGTTCCCTGAACTGGAAGGATCGCGCGTACGTCCTCGCCGCTGACTTCATTTACCAACACATCTCCCGAGACATCCGCGGAATGGAAATCGAAGGAAAAGCCATTGGCCCCAACATTTTCCGAAGCTATTGCAACGAGCTAATCGCCTGCCTCCTCTATGGTAAGAATGCGAGACGCGCCATTGAGATGCCGGTGCTCATCCTTGAAGACTTGTTGCACCTGGCGGTCGCAAGCGCGGCGCGAAGGGACTTTTACCTTGAACTGGCCGACGTGGCCATCAACGCCACCGTGACCCAGACCGTCGCAAAACTCGAATCGGATCTGCGTGAACGGAATCGACGCCGGCAAGAGGAAAAACGCGGCGACATTCCGTCCACTCCGCCCACAGATAGGGCGTCGCAGCTGGACTCTGATTCCATTTTGTATGCCAAGCAACTACAAGAACGGATCGACCAGATCCGCCGCGAGCTGACCACCATCCGTCCCGTTCCAGTTCCGCGCGCCGACGCAGCTCCGGAGGCCGCACGAACGTTTGCCGAGTATCTTCAGACCCTCATCGCCGTGGCCGACCGTGCGTCCTACGCCGTCTTCTCCACGTTCCTTCAGATCCATCTCGCCGGACTGTTGGGCGCCGCCAATCCCGCAGACGCAACGCAACGGCTCCGCCATTCCGCCGAAACGCTCATAAACATTGCGTCTGAAGAGCGAACCCTGCATCTTAC
>JAHDWY010000562.1 GCA_023384315.1 Candidatus Hydrogenedentota bacterium
CACGGTAGGCGCCCGCGACTACGACTTGCGGCTTTCCATCTACGTCACCGTCCACGGCGAATGCGCGGTCATGCGCATACTGAACAAGCAGACCGGCATCCTCGAACTCGACGAATTGGGCATGAATCCGACCATGCGCGAGCGCTATCGTACCGACGTGTTGGACATCCCCACCGGTGTCGTCCTGATCACCGGCCCTACCGGCTCCGGAAAGACCACAACCCTGTATAGCAGCTTGGCCTACAGCAACAAGATCGACACCAAGATCATCACTGCCGAAGATCCGGTGGAGTACATGATCGACGGCCTCATCCAGTGTTCCATATACGACAAGATCGGGCGCACCTTCGAGAGCACCCTGCGCGAGATCGTCCGCCAGGACCCGGACATCATCGTGCTGGGAGAAATCCGCGATCGTACCACGGCAGAAACGGCCATCCAGGCGGCCCTGACCGGGCACAAAGTCTATTCCACGTTCCACACGGAAGACACCATCGGCGGACTCCTCCGCCTGATCGACATGGACATTGAAACCTTCCTTATTTCGTCCACCGTCATCTCGGTACTTGCCCAGCGATTGCTGCGCAGAATCTGCACGGCCTGTGCCGTCCCTTACACGCCCGGGCCACGGGAACTGGACCGAATAGGGCTGACCGTCGAGGAAGTACACGAGTTCGAGTTCAAGCGGGGTCAAGGGTGCAAACTCTGCAACTACACCGGCTACCTCGGCCGCACCGCTGCGTACGAATTGCTCGTGCTTAACGAAGAAGTAAAAGAGGCCATTCTGGCCAAGCGCCCCGCCCATGTGATTCGGAAGATCAGCACGGATACGACGGGGCTGATCAGCATGCGGGAGGATGCCATCGCGAAAACAGTTCGCGGTCTTACCACCTTTGACGAAGTGCTTCGGCACACGCCGCGGACCTTTGAAATGCGCCGGCTGCGCCAGATTTTGACCATGACTCAGTAATCGAATGGATTGAACACATGCTCAAGTGTCCCTATTGTGAGGAAGGCGCACCTTCCCAGACCACGCACAGCGCTTCCGTTCAACTCGCGGCTTGCCCGGCGTGCATGAATCCTTTCTACCTCGACTGGGACGGCCGGCAGGCGCAACGGATTGCCGGCGCCGCGGACATCCGTCAGGCAGCGGCAAAAGGTACCATTGGGGGCGAACTGCTTGCTGCATTGCCAAAAGCCATCGAGGACCTTCCGGTACTCCCGGAAGTCTCCACGCGAATCATGGAATTGCTGCGCAGCTCGGACACGTCCATGAAGGATATCGCGGAGACCGTTCGTCGGGATCAAGCGATTGCCGTAAAGATACTGCAATTGGCGAACAGCGCCATGTACGGCGGGCTCACAACGATTACCGACCTCAGTGCGGCGTGCGCCCGGCTCGGCACCCGAACCGTCGCCAACGCCGTGCAAACTGTAGCCAATGGTAACCTCTACATCACCAGCAACCCCGCGTTCAAAGACCAAATGCGCCGCCTCTGGACCCACTCGGTCGCCACGGCGCATTGCGCCAGCGAAATCGCGATGCTCACCGCGTCTCCCCGTTCGGACGCACTGTTCGTCGCCGGCCTGATTCACGACATCGGGTCGGTCGTCGTGCTGGACATCGTATCGGGTTCACGGCGGGGCGTCCTGGCGGACCTGCACAAAATCCCGGAACTGGTGCGCGAAGTTCTGGAGAGTTACAGCCCCTTGATCGGGCTGCATGTCGTCCAGGCGTGGAAGCTTCCGTCCGAGTTTTCGATGACCACGTATCTACAGTCTACGCCGGATGCCGCACCCACCGACGACTTGCGCGCCATGGTACACATTGTCTGCCTGGCCGGAGCCGTGGCCGAGGTTTCCGGCTTCTCCGTGTACGACGGAGCAACCAGCCTGCTGAGCCATCCCTCGACGAAGTACCTCGGACTAAGCGACATCAAGCTGGCCACCTTGCGCGCCGATCTCGAGGACTCCGTCCGTCCGCTGCTGGAGATCGCCGCTTCCTAAGTACTGCGCCAACGGCACGCGCATTGAACGATTCCCCCTGGACCAGTAGAATCCCCTCCAAAACCGCGCCTTTTGTCACCATTCAGCACGGAATAGCGTCTGGAGTCCGGAATGCCCATACGATTCTTCAACACCTTGAGCCGCACCAAGGAACCGTTCGAGCCGATGGAGCCCGGTAAGGTGCGGATGTACACCTGCGGCCCCACGGTCTATAACTACGCCCACATCGGCAATCTGCGGACTTTTCTGTTCGAGGATTTGTTGCGACGTCACCTCAAGTATCGAGGCTTTGACGTCTACCATGTCATGAACCTGACCGACGTGGAAGACAAGATCATCCGCGCCTGCAAAGAAACCGGCGAACCGCTGAAATCGTTGACTGCCAAGTATGTGGACGCATTTTTTGAAGACCTCGATGCCCTGGGCGTCGAGCGCGCCGAGGAGTATCCCGCCGCCACCGACCATATCCCCGAAATGGTCGAACTCATCAAGACGCTGCGTGACCGCGGACACACTTACGAGATTGACGGCAGCATCTACTTCAAGCTCAGCACCTTCCCGCAGTACGGCGCGCTCAGCCATTTCGACATGGACCAGCTTCAAAGCGGCGCCAGTGGCCGCGTCGATTCCGACGAATACGCCACGGAAGACGCGCGCGATTTCGCCTTGTGGAAGGCCTACGACGAGGACGACGGCGCCGTGTTCTGGGAAACGGAACTTGGAAAGGGCCGGCCGGGCTGGCACATCGAATGCTCGTGCATGAGCATGAAGTACCTCGGCGAATCCTTCGACATCCACTGCGGCGGCATTGACAACATGTTCCCCCATCACGAAAACGAAATTGCCCAATCGGAGGCGGCGACGGGAAAACAATTCGTCCGATACTGGTTGCACAGCGCCCATTTGTCCGTCGAGAACAAGAAGATGTCCAAGTCCCTGGGCAACATCTACACCCTGCGCGACCTCGTTGCCATGGGTCATGATCCATTGGCCGTCCGATGGGCGCTCATTTCGACGCACTACAAGCAGCCCAGCAACTTCACGTTCGAAGGACTGGAAGCCGCGAAGGTCACCCTGAACCGGATTCGCGATTTCCGGATACGGCTCGAGGGCATCCGGGGCGAGGGCAGTGACTTGGCAGAAGCTATTGAAACCTGTGAGCGCGAATTCGGCGACGCCTTGGATGACGACCTCAATATCTCCGGCGCCATCGCCGCGGTATTTGAATTTGTACGCGAAGCCAACCGTCTCATGGACAAGGATGATCTAAGCCAGGAGGGCGCACGGCAAGCCTTGGCTTTGCTGGACCGGTTGAACGCCGTGACGGGGCTGTTCTCCCCACCGCTGGTGGACGAGGTGCCCCAGTCCATTCTTGACCTCGTTCAGGAACGCCAGGACGCCCGCCGGGCCAAGGATTTCGCCCGGGCCGACGCCATCCGCGAACAGCTCACTTCGGAAGGCTGGGTACTGGAGGACACGGCGGATGGTCCGCGAGTGAAGCGCACGTAGCGATTGCGTTTCCCGAGGCCCAAACCGGTGGAATACGGCAAGAGGCTATGCATCAGCAGGTTAGCTTCCTGTTGACGCCGCGCTACGGCG
>JAHDWY010000563.1 GCA_023384315.1 Candidatus Hydrogenedentota bacterium
GAATAGACCATGCCCGAGTTGGGTTGGACTACGGAAAGGATCTTCGTCGCCGGAAAAAGGAGGGGAGACTCCGGGCGGAAATCTGCACTCTCCTGAATGAAGAAGAGGCTTTCGCCGTGGAGCGTGTCGCCCGCCCAGACGGGAGAGGTCCATTGATCGATGAGATTCACGTCGGAATCCGCTCCGTCCGCGGTGAGCGCCGCGCCGCACGCGACCGTTATCAACATTAGGTGTGTCCGCATGACGTCTGTCCTTCCCCTATACGCTACATTTAGAAGCCCCGATTCTCGACTTCTCATACGCACAAGTCAATGTGCCGAATGTTGTCATTGCATCCTCGAATTCACCAAGCGCCCCAATGCATTGCCCATGTGGGTGCAAACCTTTTCGAATCCGCCGGGCGTGAAGTGGACGACGTCCACGAAGTCGTCTTCGGTCAGACTCCACTCGGAGGGGCTTTCAATCCAGATGACTTCGCAGCCGGGCGCGTTGTTTTCCAGAAACGTCTTCATCTCGTAATAGCCGCGTCCGGGATGGGAGAGATTCTCCAGGAAATCCTCGCGCACCGGCGGCCAGACCAAAGCGATGCGGGCGCGCTCTGGGAGCAGCGCGCGCAACTCCGCCAATGCGCCCACCTGGACCGCGGACTGGTCCGTGCCCGGCGCGTAGGCATTCATCATTTCCGACGTGAGGTCGGCGTCGTGCCGCTCCAGCCAGGGGTCGGGCTGGCCTGCCGGCAGCGGTGTCTCGTGGAATGCCAAGTAGGGTGCCGTACCCCCCTGCGCAAGTCGTGTAAAGGCGTCCCACCACCCCATGACACGGCGCCGCTGCGTCATGTATGGAATGGCATCGTCGACCCAGGCTTCCGCGCGTGTCGCGGTTGAGGCAATGCGCGCGCGTTCCTCTCGCGTGGTCAAGGATATGAACAGGGGGTCCGATTCTCCGAAGATGGGACCCCGGTAGAGTTGGAAGGGGAGGAGGTCGATAATCAGGAGATCCAGGTTTTCCATGGCCGAGGGATTGCGCCGGAAGAAGGCCAGAACGCGCCAGAAGGTGTTGCCTGCCCGAGAATAGTTCGCGATCTCTTCCGGAGCGCAACCGAGATGCTCCGCCATACAGTCTGTAGGTAGTGCTCCGAAGCGGGACGTGCCGGCTACGATGACGCGCGGCGTCGGGTTGTCCGACAGGCGATGGAGGGCTTCGACCGTCATGTACTGGTGTTGCGATTCCAGTTCCGCGACGGTAAGAAACGCGTCGGGTTCGGTGAGAAGCGCCAGGCGCGCGGCAACGAAGATGGCCAACGCGCCCCACGCGGGGGCAGTCAGACGCGGCCATGACTCGAGCGTCTTAGAACTGAAAATAGATGAACGTCTCACCCGACGGCTCCCTCATGTATGCGATTAACAGCAGGGCAACAGCGTACCCACACGTGCGTACCCAGGCGGGGGTTGAGCGGTCGAAGGGCGCTTCCCTCACGCGGAACCAGCATAGGTAATCGAGAAGTGCGGCGATACCGCCAAGGGCCAGCAAGGTCTGCGGTAAGCCGCGCAGCGACTCCGTCATGGAGAAGTCCCCCGTGAAGAGCACGCTCGACATGGTAAAGAGGAAGTCCTGGGCTTGTTCGCCGGTATCCGAGCGGAAGAAGATCCAGGTCAGGCAGACGAGGTGGAAAGTGCCGACAGCCTTAACGAGAAAGACCGCCCAGTCTCGAAGGCCGGATGGCGGACCCTCCGCGGTAATTTTGCGGCCGCGGGTGATGGCCTTGTGTACGGCGAGAAAGAGGCCGTGCAGTCCGCCCCAGATGACGAAGGTCCACGCGGCGCCGTGCCAGAGTCCGCCGAGCAACATGGTGATGAAGAGGTTCAGGTACTGGCGCCGCGCGCCCAGGCGATTGCCGCCGAGGGGGATGTAGAGATAGTCGCGCAGCCAGGTCGAAAGGGAAATGTGCCAACGGCGCCAAAACTCGGTGATGTTGCGGGACCAGTAGGGCTGTCGAAAGTTCTCCATCAGCTCGATCCCGAGCAAACGACTTACGCCGCGGGCGATGTCGGTATAGCCCGAGAAGTCACCGTAGATCTGGAACGCGAAGGCGTAAACGCCCAAGACAAGCGCGCCGGAACTGAGGTTCCTGTGATCGGCGAAGCAGGTGTCCACGTAGGGGGCCAGTCCATCCGCGATGACGACCTTCTTGACGTATCCCCAGAGAATCAGTTGCGCGCCGGACGCGAGTTGATCCTGCGTCACAAAGCGCGGTGCTTGAATCTGCGGCAACAGACGGGACGCGCGCTCGATAGGTCCTGCCACGAGTTGGGGAAAGTAGGACACGTAGAGGGCGAAGGCCCAGAGGTCGCGCGTCGCTTTCTGTTCGCCGCGGTAGACGTCGATGGTGTAGGCGAGGGTTTGGAAGGTGTAGAAGGAGATGCCGACGGGCAAAATGATTTCCAGCAACGGCGCGTTCACGTTCAGCCCTGCGCTGGTTAGTAGCGTGCTCGCGGACTTTACGAAGAAATCGAAGTACTTGAAGAATCCGAGGATGCCGAGATTCGCGCAGATACTGACGAGTAGCAGGCTTTTCCTGCGGCGTTGGTCGTGACTCGCATCGAGTCCCAGCGCCACGAAGTAGTCAATGCACGTGGACAGGACGAGGAGGCCGAGAAACCGCCAGTCCCAGTAGCCGTAGAAGACATAGCTTGCCACCACGAGAAACCGGTTCTGCCACCGATGGGAAAGGGAATAATAGACCGGCAATACAATTGCCAGGAATCCGACGAAGACGAACGAGTTGAATAGCATGTGACCCAATCCGTGCCGATACCGCGGAAAAGCCCGCATGCACGGGCGTCACCGCTCACGGTGTTGTACTGATTGTGCCGGTTCGGGTCAACTATGCGCTCGACTCAAGGCTTGGTTACGGCGCGGCCACCACCTGAAACGTGCCGTCGCTGTAGTCTTCCAGCAGGGGATCGGACTTGGAGCGGATGCGGAGCTGGTAGCCCTTCCGTGTGGGCAGGTCCGAGGGTACGAGCCATACGGCTTTGCCATCGTTGGCCGTGCCCTTCTTGATGACGGTCACGAGAGCGCCCTTTCGCCAGAGTTCGATGCGGACCTTTGGGCCCGCGTTTCCGAGAGAACGCCAGCGGATCTTCTGTTTGACGCCGCGCTGCCAGATCTCGCCGCCGTTGGGTTTCTTGACCACGACGCCGTGTTCCATGCGGAAGACCGCGTTGATCGCGAGGTCGCCGGTTATGATGAACTCCGCAGGGGTACTGGTCCCCGTCACGGCGCCGGACCAGTAGTCGAAGACCCACCCGTAGCCGGGCGTCGGGGCGATGGACATGGGCTCGCTGTCCGAGCAGGTGTGCACGCCGGCGGCGGGATCGGTGGTTCCGTTCCCGAGGCAGGCGACGGTCAGCGAGTACGGGATGGCCTCGAAGGCGCCCATGTCCAGGCCGGCGCCTTGAGGCCGGCCCACGTAGCGGATATCGCCGACCACGGACCCGTCCGAGATCCCGGTGTCGATACAGGGTGAAGCTCCGCGCAGGCGAACATCCCCGGCGGCGCTGTCGAAGAAGAGGGGAGGCACATCCAGGTTGCCGGTCCC
>JAHDWY010000564.1 GCA_023384315.1 Candidatus Hydrogenedentota bacterium
GATATGCCCGTTCCGCCTCGTCGATCTGGCCGAGAATGAGGTGGGCTTGGGCCGTCATGCGATGCACCTGCTCGCGGTCCGAGACCCCATAGTGAAGGGCTTTCTGGAAATGGTCGATGGCTTCACGAACTCCCTTGTCCCCGGGCTCCTGGCCACTGTCCGCGCGATCGAGCGATTGGGCCAAGGCAATCCGTCCCAATAGTTCGTGGGCGCCGGGCAAGGTTGCACACAACGCCAAGGCCCGTTCGGCGGATTCTGTCGCCTGACGCAAGAAGGACTCGCTCCCCGATACCGATAGTTGGAAGTATTGTCTCGCAAGGCTCACATGGTCCATCACCCAGTAGGGATTCAGTCGCAGGGCTTCTCGGTACATGTCGATCGCGTCGCGAGTTCTGCCCGTGGTTGCGTGTACTTCGGCCGTCTGCCGGAGGATGTCGGCGTCCCACGGTGAAATCCGCTGAGCCTGACCCAGGAAGACGAGGGCCTGCTGCGGATAGCCCAGCGTGTATGCAGCGGTGGCTTTCTGACGCAGGATTTGCGACGCGAATACCGCGCCGGCGGCAGCTGCCAACGCGAATGCGACAGCGCAGCACGCTACGGGCAGGAACGCCGTCCGCCGCGTTGCCACCGTGCTTTTCGGGCTTTTGGCAAAGCTGGTGCCAGTCAGTACCCCGGCCAGGATAAAGAAGATCGTTGCTGACGCGGGGCTGCGGAGATTGAACCCAAACAGGCCGTCGATTGCGAAGGCAGTGAAACATGCTGCGAGCGTGAAGCCCAATATGCGCTTGTCGCGATCGGTTGCACTGAGCGCGGCGTTGAGGCTCAGGAGCGTCAGCGATACGATGAAACCGATGTAGGAGAATGCGCCGCCAAATCCCGCTTCCACGCCGGATTCGAGGTACTCGTTATGGACATGTGCGTTGTACTTGGCGTCGGTGGCAAACGTTGTTTCCTCGTAGGGGGTCCAATAAGGAACGTTCTCGATCCGGTATGTTCCGGGTCCAAAGCCAAGCAATGGGCGATCGGCGATCATTTGGGACGCGCCATAGTACCCATTGTAGCGGAGGAGCAAGGAATGCCCTGTTGGCAGATAGGCGCCGGTGGACCACTTCGTGTAGATCATGGCGGCCGACCCCAGGGCCAGCGCGGCGAGTAGGGCGGTCGCGCAGGTCCAGGCAATCGTCTTTTGTGGTGACCCCGCGACGCGGCGATATATCCACGCCAGCAACACAATTCCCGCGCCGGCGGGTACTGCGACGCGGGCGGCTCGCACCTCAGTGAAGTATAGGTGCAAGGCGATGGGCACCAGGAGCACCGCGCACCACCGTGTGCCACGGCGAAACGACAATCCCGCAAGGATCAGAAGCGCAAGGTTCAGGCAGTGGGTCGCGATGTTGGGGTTTCCGTAGGTCGAGGGGAGACCGCGATACTCCTCGATATCGCGGGCGGCCCAGGGGAACGGGTCCCACCCGGCCTTTTGCGCCAAACCGTACACGCTGGACAGTGCGACCGCGACGGCAATCCAGCACAAGAGCGTCCACGCGTGGTTCGTCGTTCGGACGCCCTGCGCGACGAGAAACGCAATGAGACCGAGGGCAAAAAATGGCGCGAACGCTGCGAGACTGATATTCATCCGCTCCGAAAAGATCGCCGCGACGAACTGAAGGAGCAGAAAACCTGTGAGAAAGTAGAAAGGCAATCCCGTCGCGATGACGCCGTGCTTGCGTCGCAGCCGTTCGGCAAGCCACGCGATTCCCATAAACAGGGGGAGGGTGCCAATGAGAAAGTATTTTGGATCCTGGGGCGGGGAATGGGTGCCGGGCCACAGCGCGAGGATCGTCGCGGCCGCGCCAACGGCTGCAATTGCGCGGATGGCGCGCACGCCGGGGTCGCGTTTCGCGTCCACGTCTGTCATCTGCGTTTCCCTGTCGCACCGATTGCCGATTCCAGCACGTCGCTGTACTGGCGGGCCTTCTGGCGTCGCGTGAAATGCTCCAGCACATAGGCGCGTCCGCTCGCGCCGAGCCGCTCGCCCAAGGACGAATCGTCGCGGAGCTTGAGTACCGCTTCGGTATAGGCGGCTGCGTCCTCCGGGGGCACCGCTATTCCGCCGCCGGCGGATTCGACGATGCGAAGCGCCTGGCCCGTCGCACCGAGGATGATGGGCCGCGCGCAGGCCATGATCTCGAAGATTTTCGAGGGGATGTTGATGGTGAAGTACTCGCCTTTGCGCAAGGGGACAAAACACGCGTCGGCGGCGGCGTACAACACGGGCATTCGTTCCTTAGGCTGCAACGGCAGGAACTCCACATTGGTCAGTTCGTGCTGCTCTGCCCACCCAACCATCTTTGGTTTGTCAGCGCCGTCGCCAATGAAAACGAAGCGGATATCGTCTCGGTCGCGCAGTTTCTCTGCGGCTTCGAGGAGCGTGAATAATCCTTGCGAAACGCCATGGGCACCCACGTACAGGGCGATGAACTTGTCGTTCCAGCCGAATTCTTCCCGGACCGCATTCGTCTTTGAACCAGGAGCAAACAGGTCCTCGCGAATGCCGTTCTCGATCACGGCGAACTTTTCTTCCTGGAAACCGCGGCTCACGATGGAGTCCTTCGATGCCTGCGCCACGGTTACCACGCACCGCGCACGGCGGTATAAGAACTCCTCGAAGGTTTGCAGCGTCCAGATGAGTAGCGGATTGCGAATCATGCCCACGTCGACCGCCTGCTGCGGCAAGATGTCCCGCACCTCGAACACCAGCGGCGCGCGCTTGAATACGCTTAGAAGATAGCCCAATGGGCCGACGAAAAAAGGCCCCGAGGACGCGATGACGACGTCCGGCCTGCGGCACAGGAACAGCCCGGAAATCAATGCGGAGTTCATAAAAGACAGCGACGCCAGCGCCCGCTTCAGTACCGAGCGGTTGGGCGTAGCGTAGATCCAGGAGCGAACGACTCCGTAGCCATCCCGTTTTTCGCGTGCATAGAGTCGGCCTCGATATTCGTCGGGGACGACGCCGGATGGATAATTGGGAAACCCGGTACACACCTCGACCTCATGGCCCATCTCGGCCCAGAACCGCGCATGCTCCGAGTTGCGCGCCGCCGCCGCGCCGAACTCCGGCGGGAAGTACTGTGTAAGCAGGAGGATTTTCATGGTTGGTGTGCGAACAACTCCTCCGCCAGCGCGCGAAGTTTCTCCGGCGATTCGAATTCTCGAGGACCATAAAAGATACCATAGCCACAGAGGACGGGGCACGGATTCCGCCGATGGAACACAAGGCCGGTGGCAGGCCGCGCATCACCAAAGCTTGGAAAGTACCAGCCCTGTACTGGCGATTCCGCGCCCTGGACCAATTCGGCCCAGTCCATGCCGAAAGGAACGATTTTCAGCTCGGTTTTCCCAAACTCGATCCGCCACTGCTCGTAGCCTTCTTCGACGGCCGCGTCGGGATGCGCGTGTACGAAACTCTCCACGTCGCACGACTCCGGCCCGTTCACCCGATCCGCGACCAGCCAAAAACCAGCGGGGGCACGGTAAAGGATCCGCTGGTGCTCGTGCGGAGCAAAGCCATCATGGCTCGCGTGCAGCAGTTGGCCG
>JAHDWY010000565.1 GCA_023384315.1 Candidatus Hydrogenedentota bacterium
TGAGGGCTGTGTACCGGTGCCCAGCGCACGCATAGCCGCGGCGAGTTGGCGTTTGTCATGATGCGCGCGGCGGGATTTCAGGCGGGCAAGTTTTTCGGAGTCTGGCTGTAAGGTGGCGAAGAGCGGCTGCGCATACCACTCGTCGAGAAACGCGGGCATGTCCATCGTTTCCAGTTTTCGCGCGATCGCGTCGTCCCATTCGCGCCGCGCGCGGCGTTCATCCCCCGATTGCAGCCCCGGTGAAGCCGATTCGAGCACGAGGGCATCGATGCGCATGGCGTAGATCGACGCCAAGTACAGGGCGATGCGGCCCCCCATGGAATAGCCGACCATGGAGAACGTGTCCGCGCCTGCCTCATCAACGAGTTCGATGAGGGCGGTGGCGGTTTCGACGAAACCGCATTCGGCTGGACCGTCGATTTGGCTTTCACCGTGTCCGGGAAGATCCGGGGCGAGACACTGGTAGCGCTGCTCAAAGGCGGGAAGGACGTCGCGCCAATCTGACGCATCGCCGAGGAACCCGTGCAGAAACAGCACGAGAGGCCCGTTGGCATTTCCGCTCCGGTGATGGGCAAGTTGCATGGCGGGGTCACGCCTTCGGGTGGGATTCAATCGCGGCGACCACGGCTTCCTGCAACTCGCGGTGGAGCGCCCGGTTCGATTCACGCTCGGTCTGGACCTCGATGATGGAGGACTCCGGCAATTCGCGGGCGGCCTCGTAGGCGGCCGTGAAGGAATCCATGCCGCTCGGGCGGGCGTATTTCAACCCGAACTGTTCGGCGGCGCTGGCAAAGGCGAGGCCGTGCGGCGTGCCGACGTACTGCTCGAACTGTTCGGTGCGTTCCGCGACGGGAAGGAAATGGAAAATGCCGCCGCCGTCGTTGTTGATGATGATCAGAATGACCTTGGCCTCACGGTTTCCGAGGAGGGCCAGTGAATTCAGGTCGTGCAGCGCGGCCAAATCGCCGATGACCGCGGTCACCGTGCAACCGCGCGCCAGCGCGATGCCCGCTGCCGTCGCAATGTTGCCGTCGATGCCGCTTGCGCCGCGATTGGCGTAGACCGCAACGCGTTCGCCCGCCGGGTCACCGAACACGTCCATGTCGCGGATCGGCATGCTGTTTCCAAGGAACAGGGCGTTGCCTTCGTCGACGAGCCGCGAGATCTGTCTGGCGAGTCCAGGTTCGCTGATCGCCAAAGCCGGGTTCAGGTGCGCGTCGATTGCGGTGGACGCGGCGTCGTTCCACGCGAGAAGCATTTGCGTCCACTCCAGCGCGCCCGTGTTTCGGCACGCGGAAGCCAGTCCAACGCAGAAGGTCCCGGGATCGGTTTGAACGCGCAAGGTGACGCGGTGTATGGGGTCGCGGCGCAAGGGATGATTGGCAACGCAAATGTAGTGCTCGGGCGGTCGCGATTCCAACTGCTGCATCAGACGCTTGGAGGTCACCGCACCGCCGAAGTGCAGGACCACATCGGGCACCAACGACTCGCGAATCTGCGGCGCGTGCAACATCAGATCGTAGTGGTGAATCACGGTTGTTCCCGAGGTACCTATACCGAGACTGGACGTCACATCGGCGAGAATGGGCCAGCCCAAGGCTTGCCCCAGCGTCAAGACCTCATCCGCGACTTGCGCATCCATCTGGCCCGCGACGATGACGCCGCGCTGCGCCGACCGCAGCAACTCCGTCAGGAACCGCGCGTCTTCGGGTGTGATGGCGTGTTCCGTGCGGGCGCAGGTTGTGTAAGGACGCCCCTGCGACCGCCACGTGGCGATACCGCTGAGATACGATTCAAAATCCTCACCGGACTCGACCGGCGCGAGGGGTTCCCGGTACGCGCAGTTGAGATGCACGGGACCCTGTGGAGTGGACAGCGCCCGGTACACCGCGTGGTCAACCGAAGTCAGGACCACCTCGGGCGCAATCGCCCGGTCGGGGCAGGGGACGGCGTGGTGCCAACGGGCGTACCGGCCGTAAAGATGGTTCTGATCGATGGTTTGATTCGCGCCGGTGTCCAGCAATTCGGGAGGACGATCGGCCGTAAGCACAATGAGCGGCACCATGGATTGCGCCGCTTCCACGATGGCCGGGAGGTAGTTGGCGGTGGCCGTGCCGGAGGTGCAAATCAGGGCGACCGGGCGACCCAAGGCGCGGGCCTGGCCGAGAGCGAAGAAGGCTGCGCCTCGCTCGTCAAAGTGGACGACCGATTTGGCGCGCGGGTGCTCCGCGACGGCGAGTGTGAGCGGTGTGCATCGCGAGCCCGGCGACAGGACAAAGCGATCGACGCCGCAGCGGACGAGTTCTTCAACGATGAGTTTCGCCCAGAGTTCGTTCATCGTCTTTGCCGCGATTGCGCTCACCCGCTCAACACTCCCACAAAGCGGCTAATCTTGTTTTCCAGTTCGTCCCACTCAGAAGCGGGATCCGATCCCGCTACGATGCCGGCACCAGCATAGACGGACAGGGTGTTCTCGTGTACCAGCGCTGACCGAATGCCCACGGCGAACTCGGCGCCATCGGAGCCGACCCAACCGACCGGCCCCGCGTACCAGCCGCGGTCGAAGGGCTCGACCTCGTCGATCCAGCGCAGGGCTTCCTCTCGAGGACTCCCCCCCACTGCCGGCGTGGGGTGCAGCGATTTCAAAAGGTCTGCGTCGGTTACCCCATCGCTGAGGATTCCTTCGATGCGCGTGTGTAAATGCTGGCATTCGGTAAGCTGCAACAAGGCTGCCTCGGATTCCATGTGTACGGCGGTGCATTGCCGTTCAAACTCCGTGCGGACGGCGTCGACCACATAGCGATGCTCGCGGGTTTCCTTCTCGCTGGAGAGGAGGTCCCGGCCGAGGGACTCGTCCTCCGCAGCGTTGTGTCCGCGGGGACGCGTGCCGGCCACAGCCTCGCTGCGGACAAACTGGTCTTGCCGTTTATAGAGCCGTTCCGGCGACGCACCCACGAAGGCCGCGTCGGCGCGGGGTTGGAAACAATAGCGGTAGGTGCGCGTGGCGTCCACGGAGAGGCGTCTCAGGATCGCGACGGGATCGGGCGGGCTGTCAAAAACGAATTCGGTCTCTCTGGCGAGAACGACCTTGTCGATTGCACCGGTACCGAAGGCATGGAGCAACCGGCCGACTTCCCCGGCCCATTCGTTCTGACTGGGCTGGTCGTTGCGCGTCCGCAGAGCAGGAACTGCGCCAATTTCCTCCTTACCCGGGAAAGGCATGGCGCGCAGGGCTTCAAGAATCCGCTCCGGAAGGTCGCCGGTCTTCTCATCGAGAATCGCGTTGCAGGCGAGATAGGTTTGTGCGCCGCGCGTGAATACCTCGAAACGGGGCAGCACGAAACGGTAGGCGCCGAAGGGCCGCCACTTTTCGGACGCGGGCGCGCATTGCCGGAACCGCATGCCGCCGTAATATCGAAGATTGGGATGCACGGAGGATATGCCGGCCTTGAGAATGTCGAACAGTTCCTCGTAGTCGCATTCGACTTCCGCGGAAATGATGTCGGCGGTCCCGACACCCGCGAGTTCGAAATCCCGCTCGCGCGAGCACCAGTATCCGCGGGACCGCATGCCCTGGGCTTCGAGCC
>JAHDWY010000566.1:0-598 GCA_023384315.1 Candidatus Hydrogenedentota bacterium
TCGCGGCGGCCTCCAAAGCTTTCTGTTTTTCCTCGGGGGTGACCTGCGCTCCGGCATTCCAGCTCCCCAGGAGTATTCCGAACGTTAAACCCAATACCATAAAATACCGATAAGACATAGTAGGAACTCCTTGTTTACTTTGCGTCAGGCATGGTACGCATAAATCTGCGCAGAGACAAGTATTTAGGCTATTTGATCGTCTTGTCAGGCTTTGGAGTCCATGGTATAGTGAATACTGGATATTCGGAAAGCGATTCAGTAGAAAATCGATGATCGTGCTGCACCGATTCGATTGGACGCCGCCCACCATATAACGTATAATGCCCCGCAGGAAACACACTATATGCTGTGGCGGCAGTACGGCGTGACTGGTGATTCTTGGTAGAGTTAGAGTATGCCGAATTCTGAGAAAATGATAACGCTTGAGCGCCCCCCGATTGTGGAAACCGCCGTGCTCGTGCGTCTCGCGCTGCCGTCCGATTCCGACCACGAAATCGAAGAATCCATGGCGGAGATGCGGCGCC
Source organism: Candidatus Hydrogenedentota bacterium (assembly GCA_023384315.1). GTDB lineage: Bacteria > Hydrogenedentota > Hydrogenedentia > Hydrogenedentales > SLHB01 > JAHDWY01. The sequence continues at coordinate 525 of JAHDWY010000566.1, forward strand.
TGGTGTGGACCGCCGGGGCCGATGTGGCATGCACCTTCGTCCAGCGCCGTCCCGAGCCATGCCCCGCCACGCTG
>JAHDWY010000566.1:608-3577 GCA_023384315.1 Candidatus Hydrogenedentota bacterium
TACCCCGGGGCGAGCCCTGGATGTGGTGGCGGAGGACGACCTCGTGGTGGTCGATTCCGATCTGACTCCGACGCAAGGATCTAAATTGCAGGTGGCCCTGGGCGTAAAGGTGGTCGATCGAACTCAACTCATTCTCGACATCTTCGCCCAACGCGCGCAGACCAACGAAGGTAAACACCAGGTCGAACTCGCCCAATTGCAGTACGCGCTCCCGCGCCTGACGGGACGCGGCGCGGAGATGATGCGGCTAGGTGCCGGTATCGGTACGCGCGGTCCCGGTGAGCAGAAGCTGGAAGTGGATCGCCGCGTCATTCGCAAACGCATCAACCGGCTGCGCGCGGAGCTCGACGAGATTCGCAAGCACCGTCGCGTGCAACGCAAGACCCGAACGGAGGGAAGTGCCGGCACGGTGGCCCTCGTCGGGTACACAAACGCAGGCAAGTCCTCGTTGCTCAACGCGCTCACAAACTCGCACGCGTTCGTGGAAGACAAGCTATTCGCGACGCTCGATCCGTGCAGCCGCCGTTGTCCCTTACCGGAAGGCGGGCACATCGTCATTACCGACACGGTAGGGTTCATTCGCAAGCTGCCGCACTCGCTGGTGGCGGCGTTCCGCGCGACATTGGAAGAGGTGACGGACGCCGACATTATTTTGCTGGTGGCGGACGTATCCCACGAAGCCGTATCCGAACATATCGACGCGGTGAATACGGTGCTTGACGAGATCGGCGTGGAAGGCAAGCCAATCATTCGCGTCTTCAATAAGACCGACATCGCCGATCCGGCGCACGTGCGCGAGCAGTTGCGTGGTCCCGGCACCACCGTTGCCGTTTCCGCGAAGTCGGGCGAGGGAATGAACGACCTGCTTCGGTTGATCCAGGAAACCCTCGCGCTCAAGCGCAAACGGGTCTGGCTGCGAATTCCGCAACGTGACGCGGGATTGCTGAACGAGCTATACGAAGACGGACGCGTTTTCGAACGGCGTTACGAGGATAACACCATCTTGGTGGACGCCGAACTGGATGCCGCAACTGCGGGCCGTCTTGAATCGTACTTCGAAACCTCGGTGCCGTCCGAAACGCGGGAGGGCGCCTATGCCCACCCGGCCTGAACCGGCATTCGGCACGGCGGCGGCGTTGGACGCGGGAACGCCCGCGAATGCTCTCCGGCCCAGGATTCGGGTGGCGGCGATTATCGTTCAGGATGATTCAATTCTGCTGGTGCGGCACGTGAAGGATGGGAAGTCCTACTGGCTGTTGCCGGGAGGCGGACTGGATTGTGGCGAATCGCTGGCGGAGGGACTGGCCCGCGAACTCCTCGAAGAGACAAACTTGGAGATCCGGGTCGGTGACTTGGTCATCGTGAACGACAGCATCAATCCCGATGGTACGCGCCACGTCGTCAATCTGTGTTTCACCGCCGAGATCGTGTCGGGAGCGATGCAATGTGGGACCGACCACCGGTTGGAGGAAGTGCGCTTCGTGCCCGTATCGGAGATCCGCGACCTAACCTTCTATCCGGACATACGCGAGGAATTGATTCCCGCGATCGAGCAAGGATTTCCGCGGCGGGCGGCTTACCTGGGAAACTTGTGGAGGGACCATTGATGCGAATTGCGCGACGGAAGTGCTCATGCGCGTAGCGTTCCTGAATCCTATGTTCGGGAAAGACTTTACAAAGTCGGCGCGCTGGTTTGCCCGTTCGCGGGGCCGCGTGCAGCGCCATCCCGATTACTTCTGCATCGCCGCGGGCGTTGTCGAAGCGGCCGGGCACGAGATCATGTTTCTCGATGCCCAGGCCAAGAACATGCCCACTGAAGAAGTGTTGCCGCGCCTGAAAGCCTTCCAACCCGACATGGTCGTGTACCAAACGACGACCCCGTCGATCTACGCCGACATCGAATCCGCGCGGATCTGTAAAGAGGCCGTCGGTGGGCTGCACGTCATGATTGGTCCCCACGTGACGGCGGAACCGGAAGACACCTTGCGCAGCGCGAACGGCGCAGTGGATGCCGTGGCCATCGCCGAATACGACTATACCCTGCGCGACCTGGCCGCGGGCGTTCCGATCAAGGACTGCCTCGGCGTCGGGTGGATGAACGGCGACGCGTACACGTGCAATCCGGAACGGCCCTACATCGAGAATCTCGACGAGCTCGCCTTTCCCGCGTGGAAGCATATCGACATTCATGACTACCACGACTTCGGCAAGCTGTTTCCTTTCCTGACGCTCATCAGCGGCCGGGGTTGCCGCGCGAAGTGCACCTTCTGTCAGTTGCCACAAGTCATGAACGGCCACACCTACCGCACGCGCAGCGTGGAGAACGTGGTCGACGAGATGGAGTACGATCGTACGCTCTTTCCCGATCTGAAAGAGATCATGTTCGAGGACGATACGCTCACGATGCGCAGTTCCCAGGACCGCCTGGTCGCCTTATGTGAAGAGATCATCCGTCGCGACGTGCGGATATCCTGGAGCGCCAACGCGCGCGTCGACGTCAACGACATCGAAGTGCTGAAGCTGATGAAGCGGTCCGGGTGCCGCTGGCTGTGCGTGGGCTTCGAGTTCGGCGATCAGAACGTGCTCAACGCGGTGAAGAAGGGCGCGACCGTGGCCCAGATGCACCGCTTCGCAGAAAATGCCCACAAGGCGGGGATTCGCGTGCATGGGTGCTTCATGTTCGGCGGACCAGGGGAGACGCCCGAGACCGCGCGAAAGACCCTGGACCTTTCGAAGAAACTACCCATCGACACGGCCCAGTTTACCGCGGTCGTGGCGTATCCCGGCACGACCTACTACCAATGGGCGAAGGAGAACGGGTTTCTCAAACAACCGACTTGGCGCGATTGGGTCGATGAGAACTTCGAGCAGCGGTCAACCCAGGAGTTGCCGGGCTTGTCGGTGGAGCAAATCAACGGCTTCATCGACGAAGGGCTTGCCGCCGTACATCTCATCCCCCACGATGGGCC
>JAHDWY010000567.1:0-283 GCA_023384315.1 Candidatus Hydrogenedentota bacterium
TTCTCCGATCTTTCAGGCGTAACGTGTTGCCGTAGTGGGACATTGTGGGGATGTCGGCAACGCGCTGACCTCTGAGTGCTCTGGGTGAAGGGACAGGTGATCCGATGGCAAAAGCGAAACGCTCACGGATGAAACGGCTCGTTCTTGACGTGGGCTCCAGTGCCGTACGTCTATGCGAACTCTCGCATACGAAGACGGGATACCAACTCACCAAATATTACCATCGCGAGTTCGGAATCGATCCCTCCATGGACGAAGACGAACAACGCAAGGTCCGCGCCGA
>JAHDWY010000567.1:293-3575 GCA_023384315.1 Candidatus Hydrogenedentota bacterium
GCACTCTCCTGAAAGACGCCAAGGTCCGGCACAAAAGGACCGTCCTCGGCGTTCCGGGGCAATCGGTGTTCACCCGCACGCGCGCACTCCCGCCGGTCCCTGAATATAAAGTCACGCAAATCGTTCGTTACGAGATTCAACAACAGATCCCCTTCTCGCTCGATCAGATCGCGTTTGATTATCAGGTGCTGCAGCGCACCGAGGCCGGCGGCTACGACGTGCTCATGGCGGCAATCAAAGTCGATGTCGTCGAAAAACGGCTCGATATCATTCGCGATGTGAAACGCCAGGTCGATACTGTGGACGTGTGCCCGCTGGCCGCGTACAACTGGCTGAAATACACGGGCGAGTTCGGCGAAGAAGGGGACTGCGTCGCCTTGATCGATTTGGGCGCCGCCACGACCGACATCGTCATCGAGCGCGACAACCAGTTCCGGTTCACGCGCAGCCTCAATCTGGGCGGCAACGACGTTTCCTCCGCCATCGCGGCAGAGTTCGGCGTGTCCTTCGCCGACGCCGAGAAGATGAAGCGGGAACGCGGGTTCGCGCCTTCGGGCGATCCGCAGCGCGACGGCAAAGGCGGCGAGGTCATCGGGCGTGTGTTGAATCGCCTGGTCTCCGAAATATCCCGCTCCTTTGCCTACTTCCGATCCCAGCCCGGGGGCGGCCCCGTATCGCGGATTATCGTTACCGGGGGCGGCGCGTGTCTCCGCAACATGATTCCCTTTTTGCAGCGCCAGCTCGGCATTGAGGTGCGCGTCGCGCAGCCGCTGGCGGGTCTGGCGATTACCCCGGGGGCGCAGGAAGTAAACGAGCATCCCGAACAGGCAGCGGTAGCGTTGGGCCTCGCGCTTCGATGCTGCGAACGCGTCGCCATCGGCGTGAACCTGATCCCGCCACGAATCCTGGAAGCGGCGCGACGCAAGGAACAAGTGGTCTACTGGGCGTTGTCACTACTCACGCTCGGGCTGATCGTGCTGTCCATCGTCCCCTCGATGGCGCAGCGGAACAACATGATACTCGAGCAGATCGAGCTCGAGAAGACAGCCATCAGCCGCTACGACCCGCGAATTGTCAATCCGAACACCCCACCGCAATCCTGGAAGTCGCCGCATGAAACGGAACTGAGCGACGTCAAAGCCGAGATTGCGCGGTATAAGGACATCGTAACGAAGCTCGATGGCGCGTATACCGCGTTCAAACCTTGGCTTGACTACCTGAATACCGTCAACGATTCCCGTCCCCCCGGTAAACTCGTGCTGTTGTGGTCCGCGGAAAGCACGTGGCTCGAAGGCGTGGCGGCGCCCGCCCCGAGTTCCTCCTCCCGGCCAAGCAGTAGAAGTGAAGGCCGACGGAGTCGCGGCCGCGGCGGTGACGACGATGAGGATGATTCCGCTGCCTCCACCGCAGGTAGCTCGGGTGTGGGTGTTATTCAAGCCCCTCCGCTGAAATACTCGAGTACGGGATTTCGGGGCATCATCTCCAACGACGCGGTCAATGCTACCGTGGGTAGAGGACGGCGCGACGGCGACACTCAATCGGAAGCTCAAGGACCCAGCGAGAATCCAGGCCGGTATAACGGCTTGACAATCCAGGGATACGCCGACAGCGTCGAGACCATCCAGCAGTACGTCGAGAATCTCCGGGAATCCAACGACTTTCTGGAAGGCAAAGGTGTGTTTTGGGACGACCGATTTACCGATCCCGTGCCCCCGACCGTCCTGGACAATGGCGGGCAAGTGACTTCTTCGCCAAGCCAGATGGGAGGCGGCGGATTTCGGGATAGCGGTGGTGATGGCGATGAGGATCGGCGGGGCCGGGGCCGGGGTGGGGCGATCTCCATTGGCCAAAACATCGGTGGTTACGGACGGCCCGGGGGACAGAGCGATGCGAGCCTCTGGATGAACCCATCCGCGTTGTATCCGTTCCGCATCGACCTTCAGTTCTCGGGAGAGCCGGCAGATGAGCAGGCTCCCACAGCCGGTTCCGGGGCATCAGCCGCGTCGCGCTTTCAGCCGGGCGGTGGCTTGAGGCCGCTAATCAACAGAGAAGAAGACTAATGAAGAAGCAGCACATCGTTGCGATTGTCGTTCTCTTGGTCGTCGCTGGAGCGCTCGGTGCTGGCTATCAGTTCTATTTCAAGGAACAGCTCGAGGAATACAGCGAGAACGAGACCTTTCTTACTCAAATTCGCGCCAAACGAGCGGATCTGGACCGTCAGTTCGATGGCAAGAAGCCGGACGACGTCGTCGCCGCCTATCGTAACCTCGTCAATCCTTGGGCGGATGCGACGGAGACTCGGGCGCGCCCGTTCCGCTTCGATGAGTATACATCCGTCGAGCCGATGCCCGAAGGCGAAATCCCAAAGCCTTATTACATTCGGCAAGTTGAATCCATGAAAAATCAACTGCTTCAGGATGCCTATACCGGCGGTGTTCCGATTCCCGGTGTGGATCCATACTTCGGGCAGTATAACCCGTCCCAGTTGGCCGGTACGACGATTACTGCCGAAGACGCGAACAAGTGGCTCAAAGAAGTCCACTTTGGATCTTCCATCGTTCGGAAGCTAATGGCCAACGGCACTCTGCAGATCAACAACTTTGGATTCTGGTCGCCCAGGGTGGTCGAAGGTGTGCTGAATGCCCGGACCTTCGGTGTGGACATGTGGATCCGCATGGGTGACTTCTGCCGGTTGGTCCAGGAACTGCAATATGACGAGCAGACGTTTTTCAGTGTCGCGTCATTTCGCATGACCAATCCGTATCTGAAGTACTACGACCCCCCCCTGCGGGTGGAAATGCTTGTCACGATGGCAGAATACCTCGCTCCAGAAGCGCCCGCTGGAACCGGTAGCGGAAGCGCGGGGACGGACCTGGCCGACACCTCCACTGGCGGTCAGCAGAGTATCGCGGAGACTCTCACGCGAATGGGGCAGAATCGCGAGCCGGCCGGCGGCGGACCCAACGACGAGCCCGCGGTGGAATAGATGGACCACGTGCCACTAGATCGCAAATCGCGGCGACAGCATACGCCGCTCGGTAACGACACGAAACGAGCCCAAGGCATACTTATCCATGAATGATTTTTTGACCATACTGCAGAAGACGGGCGCATGGATCTGGACCCAGAAAGAGAAGATGGTCCTATTGATACTGGTGGTTGTCTTCGGCTTCCGGGTCTATCAGGTGGTTAGTGGACCTCCGCCCGAACCTCCAGAAGGCCCCACTCGAGTCGCAGTGGATGAAAACCCCGATATGCCGGGAGCCCGCCCGGTACCCCCGC
>JAHDWY010000568.1 GCA_023384315.1 Candidatus Hydrogenedentota bacterium
ATACGGTGTCGGACTCGCCGAACACCACCATGAAGAAGTCCCAGGGCTCGCGCTGCAACAAATTGGCTGCAATGGACTCCTTCACCTCAATCTTGCCCAGCAAACGCGCCAACGCCATGTCGTGCCAGCCTGGTCCGATATCGTTTTCCTGAAAGTCGGCAAAGCGCCAGTCTTTCACGGATTCATACAACTCGGCAGGGTAAACGAAAGATCGGTCAACCGAAGTCGCCACCGGCGAATCAAACCCTGACACCATGAATCCGTTCACCGGTTCCGGCGGATAGGTCCCCGGCACGCCCAGCACGCCCACGCGCTTATCCGCTTTGGAGAGGATGTTCCACAAGGCCGGCGCGCGCCGGTCGCTGCTGTTCACGAAGCGAAGCCCGTAGCGCCCCTGCGTCATCTCCGTGAAATCGAAGATCCCATGCCGCCCCGGATTGACCCCCGTGACACAGGTCGTCCAGGCCGGATATGTCACCGGCGGGTCGACACTTGCACAGCGGACATAACTCCCAGTTTCCCGCAACCGCAACAGGTTCGGGAGTATCCCTTCCTCCATCCACCGCTCCGCCAACGAGGGCTCTAGTCCGTCCAATCCAATGAGGAGAAACCGGCCCATGTCATTCCTCCTTGACCGGTTTTCTTTCACGCATCTTTCTACGAATCAGGTGCACGCGATACGCTACGGCGAGCCCAACGACCGATCCCGCGACGATCCAGGGCAGCCAGTGGCCCAAAGATTCGGAGAAACTCCGCATCCAGTCGATAAGCCAGATCCACGCCGCCACGGACAGAAAGTTGCCAATGATAATGGATGTGAACATGACCGAAGTCCGCATGCCTACGAGGTACCCGACCACGCCCGCGACCAGCGCCCCGGTGCTCCACGCGGGAAAGAATACGAATAGCGTCAGCCCCAATGCGCCGAACCGCTCGATGCGGTGTTTGTGCTTCTCGGCGCTGGCGCGGATGTTCGCGATGCTGGGTCCCACAAACCGCCATTCGATCGCACGGCGGTACCCCGCAACCAGGAGCGGGTACACCAGAAGCAAGAGGATAATGTCACCAAGCCCGCACTGAAAGAAAAGGTAGACGTTACTGTAGCCTTCCTTCAGTCCAACGGTGATGTTGTATGCGCGCCCCAGGAAAAGGTTGCCGATAATCAGATGCCACGCCCCGGCGTACGGATCGGGTTCAATAATGGCGACTGCAATCAGGGTGGCCACGTAGACAAGGAGAATACCGACTCCGGAACGTTCGATGAGCCGGAGTGTGGGATCGTATGCAGGGGGCTGTTGATGTTCGGACATGCTTCGTACGCCGGATCAAAAGTTTGTCATCATGATACACTGAAAACCGGTGAGTGTATGATGGGACCAGATTGAAGTCAACGGCGCGCCGTATCGCCTAACTCGTCGGGGAGCCAATTCATGCCTGCCTTGCTGTTTTCCTTGTTAGCCTTTTCGGCCGTGGGCCATTTTCCTCAGGGAGCCGCATTGTCGGTTCAGGATACGCATTTCCTGATCGACGATCAGCCTGCGTTTCTGCTCGGGTGCAGCTACTACGGAGCGCTCGGCGTAGATAACGTCGAACCGATCATTCGGGATCTTGACGACCTGCGCGCCCACGGGTTCAATTGGATCCGGGTTTGGGTGACCTGGAACTATTCTGAAAACAATGTATCCGCCGTCGCGCCCGACGGTTCCCCGCGGCATCCGTATATGGCACGCTTGAAACGTCTATGCCGCCTCACCGGGCAGCGTGGCATGGTCGTCGATGTCACCGTCACGCGAGGTGACCCTCCCGATTTTCCCAGCAACCAGACCGAGCACCTGGCGGTCATGCAGACGCTGGCAAGGGAACTACTCCCGTTTCGAAACGTCTACTTTGACGTCGGCAACGAGCGCAACGTCGGCGACGCGCGTCACGTGCCCATGGCGGAAGTGGCGGAGTTGATCGAGGCCATCAAGACCATCGATCCAGACCGGCTGTGCACCGCGTCTGACGGCGGCGACATTTCGCGGGAGGACGTCATCCGGCTCATCAACGAAGGCGGCGTGGACTTCATCTGCCCACACCGGCCCCGGGGGAAGGACTCGCCCCATGAAACCGAAGCGAAGACCCGGGACTATCTGGAGATCATGAAACAAGCCGCGCGCGTCGTGCCGGTCCATTACCAGGAACCCTTCCGCCGGGGCTATGGCTACTACCCTCCGACGCCCGTCGATTTCCTCACAGACCTGCAACAAGCCCGCGACGGCGGCGCTGCGGGATGGTGTTTCCACAACGGCAGCGTTCGCCACGACGATAAGGTGCCCGATGAGCGGCCGCGGCGTTCCTTCGACATGCGCCCCGAGGAAGGCCGCCTTTTCGATCAGTTGGACGACGTGGAGCGGGAGTTTCTCGCGCGGTTGAGAAGTAGGGACGAATGAGGATAGACCTCGACGCCCTCACGCAGGTGGCTTGGCGCGCAATGTGACTTCCTCGTCATCGACGGCATTCAGATCGAACTCAAATGGTTCGACCAGACGCCCCGATGCGTCGCGGTATACCGCAACGCGCGGTCGATCCAGCGCCTGTTGTGTCACGTCGGTGACGATGGCCTGACACCCGTTGAACACGCCGCCTTCGATGATCACGTCAACGCCGATGGGGTATACCGGCACCACCCGCAGAAAGGCATTCACCACCTCGCGATTCAAACGCGTTCCCGCCCAGCCTCGAATCCGGTTCAGTGCGCGATCCGGTGTGAGGGGCGTCTTGTCGTAGACTCCGTTGAGCAGGTTGTCGTAGCAGTTCGCGACTGCGGCAATCTCGCCGATAAGTGCGGGAACCGGCGGCGGCAGGTTACGGTTGCGCTCGATGGTGTTGCTACCGACGAGCCCCCGCGGCAGCCCGGTGCCGTCCTGGTGCTCGTGATGTTGATACGCCACGTGCGGCGCCAGGATGTCCGGGTCGTCGCTGTTGCGCAGCAACTCGTATCCCAACACGGTATGCAGCTTGATGGAGTTTCGCTCGCCGGTGGCCTTGTCGAGAAAGATTTTTCCGATGTCGTGCAACAGGCACCCGGTTGCCAGTTGCTTCATCCGCACGCTGTTCATGCCGATGTACTGGGCAATCATGATCGCCACAATGCACACGTCGATCGAATGGGCGTACAATCGGGTGTCGTCGGACTTCAGCGACGTTAATCCGGCCAGCGTGCTCCGGGTGAGCACCTCGTCCAAAATCGAATCCACGCAGGCAAGGAGCGATTTCATGGGGCCGTCTTCGCCCATGAGATCCTTCACCACGTCCGACGCGCAGAAACGTTTGATGTCGTCGTAGGTAAACGTCTTGACGGTGGGGAGTTCTTGCTCGATAGACTCGAAGACCTCCCGCATGGTGTTCAAGGCCCGCGCGCGGACGATGGGGCTCAGCTCGTCTTCCGGCGCCACGTTGAGGTCGCAGCCCTCGTCATTGATGTAGAGGTGGGTGTATCCTTTCTCCTTGAGCGTGTCGATGTACTTTTCCGAAAGGACTACTCCTGCGTGAAGCAGGGTTTGACCCCGGTCGTCGAGCAAGGACTTGCC
>JAHDWY010000569.1 GCA_023384315.1 Candidatus Hydrogenedentota bacterium
GATGTTGATCTCCAGCCCTTCCGCCGCGCGCGCGAGTCCGATAAAATGAAGCCGGACAAAACCGAACTGAAAATACTGGGGCGCCGCGCCGTTGATCTTCTCGTATAGATTGGATTCGTCAAACTCCTGAATCCGTGTCGCTGGCGTCCAGCCGTCGTCGAGGATCTCCGGAGGAAAGATCCCCACGTCCACCGTCGCCGCAGACGCCATCCCTCCCTGTCCCGGCTCGGACCAGCGTTGGAGCGGCGTGCGGTACAGGGTGTCCTCGACGCTCCCCTCCTCCATTAACTCCATGGAGATGTCGCGCTCGGTCGGATCGAAATCGTCCCGCTTGGCAAAAAACCACCAACCCATCCCGATCACGATGAGGACAAACACCGCCCCGAACGCTATCTCTCCGGACGGGATCTGCGTCCGAAACACACGCCGCTTCCGCTGATTGAAAATGGGATCTTTCTTCTTGGCCATGGGTACTACCTGCCTGTTGCCTTGCCAGCGGGTTTAGTTGTACTTCAGGAAAGGGGACGCGGTCAATGCGGATATCGTCGTTGCGATACCAATCACCCCCGGGCCATACTTATCTGTCGCGCTGGCCTCAGGTCGTAATCCGTAGAACGCGTCGAGATTCCCAAAGAACATCCCCCTTAGTCCCCCTTCAAAGGGGGAACGGAGGCGCGCCGGGGTTCCGGTTTGCATGATGTTCAACAGCGTACACGTGGACTACCGGGTGTGGCGAGCGCACGCAAAGTGTTGCGCCAACTCCCCCTTTGAAGGGGGATTCAGGGGGATGTTCTTCGCCACTTCCGAGACCCCGCCTACGGAAACAAGGTCTTCCGGAAAAACTCCACCATCCGCGCCATGGGATCGCCACCGTCCTTGGGCTGGCACCCGTGTCCGCCGGTCTTGTAGATCTCAATCTCCGCATCGATCCTGGCGGCCCGCATTTTCTCATACATCTGCTGCGACTGCGGCCACGGGACCGTAGAGTCATCCTTGCAATGAATGAATAGCACCGGCGGATCCGCCGCACCCACGTGGTTGATTGCGGACGCATCACGCCACGCCGCGCTGTCCGCCGAGAAGTCCTCACCAATCCACTCGCCATTCGTATCGGACTTCGTCTCATGGCGTGGCTGTAGTGCAATCTGCTCCGCGTCAGTGAATCGCGCGACGAAGTCATACACCCCCGCAAAACCGGCGGCCGCCTGTATCCGGCTCGATTGCGTGGGCGCTTCGCTGCCGCCGTCTTCCGGCTCATCCATCACCGCAAGCAACACCGCCAACGTGCCACCCGCCGACCGCCCCATCGCCCCAATCCGGTCCGGGTCGATGCCGTACTCGCCGCTCACGCTCCGCACATAACGAACCGCCGACCGCACATCGGCCATCGTGTCCTTGTACGTATGCTTGGGCCGTCCCCGGTACGCGATCGTCGCCGCCGCGAACCCATGCTCCGCCAGATACTCCGCAAACGAACGGAACCGTTTCCCATCCTGCGGACTGAATCCCCCGCCCTGTATCACCATCACACACGGAACCGCCTCATCCGTCGAAGCCGGCAGAAAGAGATCCAGCGCCAGTTTCTCCCCCGGGTCTGCAAAGACCAGGCCCTCGTGTACGGTGATCGCAGGTGTCGGCTCTACCGACGCTTCCAACGTAGCCGCAATCGATACAACCGCAAACACGCTTCCGACCAGCACCAACATAGATCCGCACTCTATGGTTCGTATCAAGGTCACTTTCCTTCCGTCTTCGCGCTAAAGGCCGCGATGCTACTTCCACCCCACCTGCCGCTTCACCGCGGCGGCTTCTTCGGGCGACATCTTGGTCAGCAGCACGCGCAAGGTCCGGTTTCCAACCATCCGGCCGTTGCTCAGGTACAACCAATCGCTCACATCGTCCCGCCGGGCCCGCACGCGTTGCCCAAGCCGGACCGACCGCACGATGTTCGGATCGTTGTTGATGGTCGCGGTGAAACCCGGCCCGATCACCTCGACATTGTTCGCCCAGAAATGCTCCGTCCCGTTCGGGTCCGTGATCGCAACCTTGATGGCGAAATCGCTGTCGCCCGGCTCGGGATTCTCCATCCGCGCCACGAACTCCCCGAGCGTCGCCCGCGCCTCCGCGATCGCCGCGTTCATGGCCGGGTCATCTTCCGTGACACCAATCGTCCTGTCACGATCCCCAACGTCACACCCCGCCAGCACGAACGAAACAGAGACTAACGGTATCAACAACTTCCGCAACACACGATTCATAATCCTCTCCATTGTGGACCGATAAGAATTTCTAACGCCAAAACTTCCCTATCAGCAGGCCACACCGGCAACGCACAACGCCGCAAATAATTGCTGCGACGTCATTCCCCCCGTGCCGCCGCAATGATCCTCTCGATTACCTCCGTCTTCGCCTGCGCATACTCATTCATGTCCGGCCAAGACTGCGCGGCAAGCGCGAGTTTGGTATCTTGGTACCGTTTACGGTCTGCGGGGCTTATACGCAACCGGTCGCGAAAGATCAGATGCCGCTCGATCTCCGGACAGCCTTCGGAGAAGACATGCACGTGCACGTCCCGCTCCGGCGTGCGCACCATGCGATGCTCGTAAAAGTTGGGTTCCCGAACGCGCAACTGATATCCGGCGCGCTCCAAGGCGGGCAGATACGATGCCTCGTCGCTGGAATCCCGCACCACCACCAGGATGTCGATAATTGGTTTCGCCGCCAACCCCGGCACCGCCGTCGACCCGATATGTTCGACAAGCAGCGCCGTTTCCCCCAACGCCCCGCGGATGCGTGCGGCATGCTCGTCGAATCGAACCGCCCACGCCGGATCGTATTCGACTACTACGACGTCCCGTTTCTCGACCCCGCCGATAAGCACATCGTTCCATGGACTATTATCCGGCAAGGCTCTCGCCTCCTGTGCACGGGGATTCGAACGGCGCGACGCCCGGCTAACGCGAGCCGGCAACCGCGCCTTGCGCTTTCTTCGCCAATGCATTCGCACGTAGATGGTTCAAGTACTCATGCGCCAGTTGCGTCTGATTGTGCACGTACTCGATGCCCTCGAATGCACCGTCCGTCTTGGCGGGGTGACAGAACTCCCAGTTGATATAGCCGTCATACCCTGCATCAACCAACGCCTCGACGTAGGCCGGATACGCGACTCGCCGTTCCCAGAATCGCGCATCAAAGTAGCCAGATGCGGCCAGTTCGACCCGTCCGCTTTCGGCCCTCGCGAATTCTCCGTTGCAGTGCGAATGAATCTGCAGCGGACCGGAATCTCGCGCCATCTTTCTGGCGTGCTCTACGGTTTCGCACACGGGGTCCGGTTCGATATTGATATCCATGCACCCTTTGAACGCCGGCGAGCCAACCTCTTCAATCATCTGCAAGACTTCCTGGTAGGTAGTGATCACATCGGGGCCGTGGTTCTGCATGGCGAGCACGATGCCGCTATCTTCGGCGACCTTGGCAAGTTCGCGAATGCCTTCGACGACAAAGTCCCAGCGGCTTTCCTTCCAATAGGGGAACGGGTTGTGGGAGTAGGTTTCGTCGTACGTGC
>JAHDWY010000570.1 GCA_023384315.1 Candidatus Hydrogenedentota bacterium
TCACCCACAGCGCCGATTACCGTGCGTTCCACGCCCTCGATCAAATGGGCCTGGTAGCCGAACTCCTCGACCTTGCGAACAACCCGCTCGATGTCCTCCCGGTCGCGAGAGGCCATTACAATAATCATGGTATCTGGATCCTCACCAGCCTTTTGAAATCGATTGCAGCAGTATACCAGCAGAAAAAGGAAGACAAAACGCCGGCCAAAACGCTGGATCGCGTAACCGCTACGCCCAAACGATTAGCGCCGTCTCGTGTTTGTCATGGAGATCCGGATGTGTCGGCACGGCGCGGACGGTGAATCCCTGCTGACCGGTCTTGTCGCAATAGATCTCGCCTTCGAACTGGAAGATCCCGCCATCTAGTTTCCCCGTGCACTTCATTTCCGAGGCGCGGCCGTTCGTGATCCGGCCGTAGGGATCCACATCGCCATAGTAAATCTCGACCGTAACGTCCGTATCCTTCAATTTGTCGAGCTGGAGGCTCGCCTTCACCGGGAGCGACGTGCTGTACAGCAGGCCTTCCGTGGGGCCTGATTCGACTTCGAGGAAATGCACTTTTGACCAGGAGGAATGCACTTTCATCTTCCACTTGGTCAAGGCGATGGAACGTGCCCGCTTGTTGTCTTTCAAGCCGTTGCGCCGAACCGTGCATGGCAGGTAAAAGCGCTCGGCGTACTCTTGCACCATCCGATGGGTGCTGAATACCGGGGAAATTGTGCGAATCGCGGACTTCATCCGCTGGATCCATTCGCGCGGCAACCCGTCCCGGCTGCGATCATAAAAAATCGGCACGACTTCCCGCTCCAGAAGCTCATAGAGCATCTGGCTCTCCACCATATCCTGTTCGTCGGGATTCGCGTAGGATTCGCCATGACCGATGGTCCACCCGTTCTCGCCAAGTTCTTCTGCTTCACACCACCAGCCGTCGGAAATACTGATGTTCAGCACACCGTTGACAGCCGCCTTCATTCCGCTGGTTCCGCTCGCCTCCATCGGGCGGCGCGGTGTGTTTAGCCAACAGTCAACGCCTTGGACCATGTACCGGGCGACGTTGATGTCGTAATCCTCCAGAAAGACGATCTGATTTCGGCAATCGAATCGCCGCACGAAGTGGATGATATTGCGGATAAGTTCCTTGCCCTGATTGTCCTGGGGATGCGCCTTGCCCGCGATGATCATTTGAATCGGGCGGCCGTCATTTTTCAACAGACGCAACAGTCGCTCCGGATCGGTCAAGAACAAGTTCGCCCGCTTGTACGTAGCGAAGCGCCGCGCAAAACCAATGATGAGCGCCTCGGGATCCAGCACTTCCGACGCTGCCGCAATCTCCGCGTTTGAAGCACCGCGCTTACTCAATTGCGCGGCGAGACGGCGTCGGGCAAACGTAACCAGACGTTCACGGCGGCGCTCGTGCGTTCGCCACAGTTCCGCGTCCGGAACGTCGTCAATCCGAGACCAGATCGCGTTGTCCGCGGGATTGCTCACCCAGCCGGGTCCCAAGTAGCGATCGTACAATCCCGCCATGTCGCGGGATACCCAAAACCGGGTATGAACACCGTTGGTAATTGAGGTAATCGGCACTTCGTCATCGGGGATCTCGTGCCACGTGCGCGACCACATGCTGCGCGCCGTTTCGCCGTGCAGTTTGCTGACGCCATTCGCGGCGGCGGACACCTTCAAGGCCAACACGGTCATGCAGAACGGCTCGCGGGCGTCGTTAGGATCCTGGCGGCCGAGCGCCAAGAGTTGATTCATCTCGATCCCAATCTCGTCGCAGTACCGGTGAAAATAATGCTCGATCATCTCCGGGGAGAACATGTCGTTGCCGGCGGACACCGGCGTGTGCGTCGTAAAGACACTGGCCGCCTTGACGGCATCCACAGCCTGCTCGTACGTGAGCCCGTCCTGCAGCATCAGCTCCTTGATCCGCTGGAGCGTCATGAACGCCGAATGCCCTTCGTTCATGTGATACACTGTGGGATACACGTTGATGGCGTGCAGCATCTTCACGGCGCCGATGCCAAGCAGAATCTCCTGGCGAATACGCATGTCGCGATCGCCGCCGTAAAGGCGCGCCGTGATCTCGCGATCGTCCGGGTCGTTTCCGTCAAAATCGGTATCCAGCAGGTAAAGAGGAACCCGGCCTACGTTGCATTGCCAAACGCGCGCTTTGACCAGACGCTCCGGAAACTCCACCTCGACCAGCAGCGGGCTCCCCTCTTTATCGCGCACGAGCGTGACCGGCATCTTGTATACATCGTTGTGGGGATAGCGCTCCTGTTGCCAGCCATCCGCATTGAGGTACTGGCGATGATAGCCTTCCCGGTAGAGCATGCCAACGCCGACCAAGGGAATACCGAGGTCACTGGCGCTCTTCAGATGATCGCCCGAGAGCAGGCCCAAACCGCCCGAGTAAATCGAGATGGACTCATGCAAGCCAAACTCGGCGGAAAGGTATGCAACGCTGAACTCCTCCGGCGCGTCGGGATACCGCTCCCGCCAGGGACTGGATGCAAGGTATTCGTCCAACCGGGCCGCCACACGATCGAGTTGTGCCAGATACCCCTCGTCGTGCTCGAGTTCTTCGAGGCGCGCCTGCGTTACCTCGCCGAGGGTCCACACCGGGTTCTGAACCGTGCGGTCCCACAGTTCCCGATCCATTCGAAAGAACAATTCGATGGCTTCGTGATCCCAGCACCACCAGACGTTGTTGGCGATGTCGCGGAGCCGTTCGAGGCGAGCCGGGATCTTGGGAACTACGGTATAGGTACTTACTTTCGGCATCGTACATTCCTTGCAGTGCGTCTTGCGCCCGTTCAAGTCGCACCGGGGCCAGACCATCTGGCCGTTTGGTGATTCAATTCGTCACATGTTTCCAGGGATCGCCGTGGACTGGACTGCATACCCCTGGAATCCCCAATAGTCAGGCATAGTATCAGATGGCCCGCCCGGATTTCGACTGAACGCAGACACTATCGACGCCGAATAAACCGGGTTTTACAGGAAGTAACGCTTGAAGAACCGCATCAAACGCCGGGATACCGACACGACTGGACCGCGCGGCTCGATACGTCCGTTTCGAGCGGCATCACGATAGTCCAACGCGTGGCGAACGATGCCGATGGCCGCGGAAAACTCGGGCGCCTGCACGGCCGCGGGCCGGATCTCAACCGAGTTCGGTAGTCCCACTCGGCAAGGTACCTGAAAGACCGCCTCCGCCAATGCGGTGTAGTTCTTGATCCGGCTCGCGCCCCCCGTGAGCACGACGCCGCGGACGAGGTGCTTACTCAATCCGCGCGCGTGGAGGTATTGGCGCACTTTGATGAGCAACTCCTTGGCCCGTTCGAAAATAATCATTTCCAGATCGCCGCGATCGACCACCGGCGGTGCCCCGGGGACAGCGGTCTTGAGCTTGACGCGCGCCCCGCGCTCTTCGTTTACCTGCATGGCGAGAGCCATGGATTCGGCAAATTCCTCGTTGATGCAGGCCTCCGAAATCCCGTATTCCAGGATCAGTTCGTCAGCTTCCTCGAAACTTACCTGGAGTCCAGCCGCCACGTC
>JAHDWY010000571.1 GCA_023384315.1 Candidatus Hydrogenedentota bacterium
TCACGTAGCGCCACATCGCCGTCGGCGGGGAGATAGGCGACGACCGGACGCGCTACTGTATCGAAGACATGGCAACCGACGAACTCAATCCCACCCAGATCCGCCGCGACCTCGGGACGGCGCCCGCTGACGGATATGGGGACGCGGGGTTTCCAGTATCCGCGGTTGGCGGCGACCCAGGATGGACCGAAGTGGCAGTCCTCAAAACGAACGACGGCGGATTTCGCGGACTTCTCGGACAGGGCCACGCATTCTTCGGCGGCGTTCTCGACGGTGCAGTTCACGAAATCGATGGTTCCCTGGGGGCCGTCGTCGCGCAGCGCCGACACGCGAATCCCCGCGCCGCCTTTCATGTCGATGTCCGTGAAATCGGCCGGGGTATCGCCGGGTTTGCCCATCCGCACGACACAGTCCTCGAATCGGATGGACACCGGTTCACTGGCGCTGGTCAAAGGCCGCAGATAAAGAAGGATGCCGTTCCCCGCATTATTCTCGATGACGCAGTTGCGAATGATGCAGTTAACCAGGCGCTCGTTTTCGCTGTTGGGTTCGAGATCGATGCCAGCCTGCGGCGCGGTGCCATCCGTGCCCGACAACACGCAGTACTCGATCAGTAGATTCTGCGCGCTGATTACGCTGATGCCCTGGCGGTGATGGTCGTCGCAGATGCAGTCGCGAATGGTAATGTCCTCGCACCAGGGATTCGCACCCGTGGCGCCGATGTAAAACCCGTCTCCCCCGCTGCTTTCCACGCGAACGCCCTCGACCAGAACCCGTTTGCAGCCCCGGAACGCAATGCCCATGCGCCATTCCGCCTTTTCGTAGGCTTCGGACTGGTAATCGGTCTTTCGCATGCGGAGCACCGCGCCATACCCGCGAATCGTGATATCCGTCGCGTCCGTGGCCGTGAACAGCGAATCCCCTTTGCCCTTGAACTCGCCCTCCTTCGCCACGACCAGCACACCGGGCTCGAAGGTCAGTTCCAGGTTGCTGCGCAGTTTGACGGGGCGGACGACCCACGGCGCCCCCATGTACGGCACCGTGACCGTCTTCGCGCCCGAATCGATGGCGGATTGCAGAATATCCGTCGCGTCTTCGGGATTGAAGCCCCACCACGCGGCATTGGCGTTCATGCGCTGGCCGCTTTTTACGGCTTCGACGGCGTCAGCGTTCGCCTCTTCGGCCGCAGTTTCGACTGCAAATCCCAATAGAAATACGGCGACCAAGGCCGACGAAGTAAGGAATTTCGTCATCGATCATCCCCCATCAGTTGCTTCTCCAGGATTGTTACGGTCATTCCCGCGCACGGACCGGCTACGATCTTCTTCTCTCTTACGAAACACATTCCCAGCTTCTCGTAAAACGGAAGCATTGAGCGGCCAGCCGCGCCCAAGGTGAGATGCGCAAAACCACTCGCTCTGATGCAAGTCTCAGCACAATTGAACAGACGGGTTCCAACGCCACACCTCTGGTGCTTGGGGGCGACGTAAAGCCGCGCGATCTCGTTGCCGTGGACGGAGACGATGCCTGCTACCCGGCCCTCGACCTCCGCGACGAACACACCGCCCTCCGCGATCTCATCCCGAATGCAGGGGAGAGAGCCTCTCACCTGTTTCAGTTGCTCGACCACTTCCTCCTCGAATCCGTCGCTACGGATGAATCCCTCGTAGCAAGCGCACAGCACATGGCTAATCTCTTCCGCGTCCCGCAGTTCGGCGACTCGGATTGAGATAACCGGATCGGGTTGCTTCATGGTTTCACGCAACTTTTCGTAGTCGCTCCGATACCCAAGGCATTCCGGCAAGTTTTCATTACACCACTGCCGATACTCAACCATGGTGTCAAACGGGCGATAGGGTTCGTCGTCAAGGACAGGTTTGTATGTTTTGATGAAGCTGTATTTGAATCGCTCCGGCAATGAACGACGCGCGGCAGCTTCGAATTCGGCAAGCCACTCTTCCGGAATTTCTTCTGACATCCCCGTTCCACGGTTTGGCGTAGGATAGATTTCGGAACCGTCTGCTGCCCGTGTAGATTAAATGACTGATTTATAATACTTTATACTGGAGTACCCGACGCTGTCGAAGGCTTTGGACCTTTAACCATATTGGCCTCCGGTCGTCAATGGTACTTCCTATTGCCCCTCTCCAAATGCTATACTAGCCGGACGGTGTGCGCGTTGTCGACACGCCAGAGAAGGTTTTTGACTCCAATGACGCAGCGATTTCCAGAATGGATCCGCCGGCCCTGGGCTTCGGGGCAGGATTTCAGCTTCACCAAGGAATTGGTGGAAGGGCTGGACCTGCATACGGTTTGCCAGAGCGCGCGGTGCCCGAACATGGCCGAGTGCTGGGAGCAGCGCACGGCCACGCTCATGATCCTCGGGAACACCTGCACGCGGAGTTGCCGGTTCTGCTCCGTGCCAGGCGGAAAACCCGAAGGCGTCGACGCTGCGGAACCGGAGCACGTGGCGGAAGCCATCGCCAAGATGAAGCTGAAACATGCTGTCATCACTTCGGTTACGCGCGATGACCTGCCCGACGGAGGCGCGGAGCACATCGCGGAGACGATACGCGCGGTCCGGCGGTTGAGTCCCAGGACGAGCGTGGAGGTTCTAACTCCCGATTTCATGGGCGACCTGGACGCGGTCGATATCGTACTGGATGCGCGGCCGGACGTGTTCGGTCATAACATCGAGACGGTGGAGCGGTTATACACGACGATCCGCGGGAAACGTTGCACGTATCAAGAGGCCCTCGGCGTGCTTCGCCACGTCGCGGCGCGGCGCGACCCGATTGTGAAATCGGCCCTCATGCTGGGCCACGGGGAGACGCCCGACGAAGTGGAGCAAACCCTGCGCGACTTGCTGAACGCGGGTTGTGAGGCGGTTTGTATTGGGCAGTATTTGCGGCCCAGCACGAAGCAGCGGGAAGTATTGGAATACGTGACGCCGGAACAGTTTACGGCTTACGAGCAGCAGGCTTACGACATGGGTTTCGCCTTTGCCGTGGCCGGACCCTTTGTCCGGAGTTCGTACCGGTCCGAAGAGTTGATGAAAACGACGTTTGCGCGGAATCGGGTGCGCGCGGTGTAAGGCGCCCTGGGTGTGCATGTTGCATAGTTGAAGGAGAATGATTGCATGACGCACGAAGTCAAGTTGCCGAGCCTCGGCGAAGATGCGGCCGACGTGGCCACGGTTTCGTATTGGTTGTACGAAGAGGGAGACACGGTCAAAGAGGGCGAAGACCTCGTCGAACTGACCACCGACAAGGCGGCGTTCAGCATTCCCTGTCCAAAAACGGGGAAGCTGGAAGAGAAATACGTCCACGAAGGAGATGAAGTATCCGTCGGCGACGTCTTGTGTGTCATTGAAGACTAGGGCCCCGAGATTGGGAAGCAATCCTCCTCTGCTATCGACAACTATCAGGGAACATCCCCCTTCAAAGGGGGAATGGCCGCAACGCTTTGCGTTGCTCTAGAACTGCTGACGACTTGGTTTAGGAACATACATCGCCCCCCCACCGGAGTCCTCGTTGGGCCAACTCCCCCTTTGAAGGGAGA
>JAHDWY010000572.1 GCA_023384315.1 Candidatus Hydrogenedentota bacterium
GACGCGCCGCTCGGTCAATAGCGATACCGACATGGGCTCCTGAAATTCCACGCGCCGCGTGACGCCGTCGCCGCCGCGATGCCGTCCCGCCCCGCCGGATCCGCGGCGGATGCTGAACTCGCGCAAGATGACCGGGTAGCGCTGTTCCAACACTTCCGGATCGGTGATGCGCGTGTTGGTCATGTGGACGTGCACGGCCGATGCGCCGTCGAAGTCAGGGCCTGCGCCGGAACCGCCGCAGATGGTGTCATAGTAGCCAAATTCTTTCGTGCCGAAACTGAAATTGTTCATGGTGCCCTGGCTCGCCGCGACGACGCCGAGTGCGCCGTACAACACGTCGACCACGCGTTGCGAGGTTTCTACATTGCCGCCAACGACGGCAGCGGGATACGCCGGGTTGAGCAGGGACCCTTCGGGGATCCGCACTTCGATGGGGTCCATGCAGCCGCTGTTCAGGGGAATCGCTTTGCCGATCAACGTGCGGAATACGTAAAGCACGGCCGCGAGGGTCACCGCAGGAGGCGCGTTCAGATTGGTGTTGAGTTGCGGATCGGTGCCGGTGAAATCAATGATGGCACGATCGCCGTCGACCGTGATGGCGCAACGGATCGCCGCGCCGCCGTCGAGATGATCTTCGAAGCGGTGGACGCCGTCCGGCAAGGCGTGTATCGCATCGCGCATGGACTCCGCCGCGTTCGCGCGCACATGGCCCATGTAGGCGCGCACGACATCGACTCCGTACTGCGCGCAGAGATCGCGCAACAGCCGCGCGCCCGCGTTATTCGCGGCGATCTGCGCGCGAAGATCGCTCAGTCGTTCGGTCATGTTGCGCGCGGGATAGGGGCCTTCGCTGAGCTTCGCCACGATGGCGTCTTCATGAAACTGACCATTCGAAACCAACTTGAAATTGTGCAGCACGATCCCTTCCTCGTCGATACTGCGCGAGAACGGTGGCATGGAGCCCGGCGCAATCCCGCCGATGTCCGCATGGTGACCGCGATTGGCGACGAGAAACAGCAGTTCGTTGGTTTCGGAAAACACCGGTGTCACGACCGTGACATCGGGCAAGTGGGATCCCCCGTGGGAGGGATCGTTGGTCGCGTACACATCGCCGGGGCGCATGCCGTCCGGATTGGCCGCGACGATGGCCTTGACACTCTCGCCCATGGCGCCGAGGTGCACGGGGATGTGCGGCGCGTTCGCGACCAGTTCACTCGCGTCCGTGAAGATCGCGCAGGAGAAATCGAGCCGTTCCTTGATGTTCACGCTATGACTCACGCGTTCGAGCGTGGTGCCCATCTGATCGGCGATGGACATGAACAGGTTGTTGAACACTTCCAGCATGACCGGATCGCGCTCGGTCGCGACGCGTTCCCGGGCACTGCGTCTGTTCGCGATGAGCACCAGATGCCCGCGCGAATTCACCTCCGCCGTCCACCCCGGATCGACCACGACCGTGGAAACGGCTTCCACGATCAGCGCCGGACCCGCCACGCGCATGCCGGGTTCGAGCCGCGCGCGTTCGTATACCGGTGTGCTGGTCGCTTCAAGCGCGCGCGTGCCGTCCTCGTGGAGTACATCGAAATGTACGTTCACCGTGTCGATGCGGAGGTAGTCAGGAACGTCGCGCGGTTCGCTTGGCAACTCCGGTTCATCCGGTTTATCGGTATGGCCGACGGTTTCGACGCGGATGTTGAGAACCTCGATCGGGTGGCCTTCCTTCACGAAGCCATAGAGCGTTTGATGCTGCGCCTCGAAGTCATCGCGCAATGTGGCGGCATCGCGAATCACCACGTTCAACGAAGTATCGACGCCGACGTAGCGCAGGTCCACCGAACGCTCCACGGTGGTATGCGTGGCGTCGAACCCCTCGGCTTCGATCGTGCGACGACCCTCCTTCTCCAATTCCCCGAAGCGGAACTCGAGATCGGCCAACGTGGATTCCTCCAAAGGACACAACACCGCTTCCACGTCCGCATGGATCATGTCGGCGAGGCCCATGCCATAGGCGCTCAGCACGCCCGCGTGGGGATGCAACAGAATCGTGCGCATGCCGAGTGTGTCCGCGATGGCGCAGGCATGTTGCGCGCCCGCGCCGCCGAAACAGGCCAAGGCATACTCCTGCACGTCGTACCCGCGCGCCACGCTGATTTCCTTGATGGGTTTCGCCATGCTTTCGTTGGCGATGCGGATGAACCCGGCGGCGGTTTCTTCCACCGAGGGTTCGCGTCCCGTGCTTTCGCACACGTGTTTCGCAATGGCCGCGAGCTTCTCGCGCGAGGCTTCCGCATCCAGCCGCGCGTCGGCGTTGGCACCAAAACACGCGGGGAAATACTTGGGCTGGATGCGGCCCAGCACGAGGTTCGCATCGGTCACCGCCGCGGGACCGCCCCGGCGGTAACACGCCGGCCCCGGGTGCGCCCCCGCGCTTTCGGGACCCACGGTGAAGCGATGCCCGTCGAAGGCGAGAATCGATCCGCCGCCCGCGGCCACCGTTTCGATGTACATCATGGGCGCCTTGATGCGCACGCCCGCGACGACCTTTTCGAAGATGCGTTCGTAACGCCCGTCGTACCGGCTCACGTCCGTGCTCGTGCCGCCCATGTCGAACCCGATGGCCTTCTCGAAGCCGGCGAGTTTGCACACGTGCGCGTAGGCGACGACGCCGCCCGCGGGCCCCGACAAGATCGCATCCTTCCCCGAGAACCGGTCCGCGTCCGCCAATCCGCCGTTGGACTGCATGAACCGCAGCGGCGCGTCGCCGTCCGCCTGCTTCTTCGCGCTATCCGAAGGCGAAAGACCCCCTCCCCGACCCTCCCCGTGGACGGGGAGGGAGTCCGTTCTCCCCCCGTCCACGGGGGGAGCTAGAGGGGGGGTCTTCTCCGGCGTGCGACCCACAAACGCGCCGCGCAACCGTTCAATATATCCGCGCATGATCGGCGTGAGATACGCGTCCGCCATCGTCGTGTCGCCGCGGCCCACGGCCTTAATCTCCTGCGCCACGCGATGGCTCAAGCTGATCTGTTCAAACGCGGCTGCGCGCGCAAGGCGCTCCACCAGCAACTCGTGTTCGGGATACGCGTAGCTGTGGAGAAACAACACCGCCAACGCGTCCACGCCGCAATCCCGCAGTTCCTCCAACGCCGCGCGCACGGCGTCTTCCGTAAGCGACGTCCGCACCGTGCCGTCGGCCAGTACCCGCTCGTCCACCTCCACAATCGCATGGGCCAGCGTCGACGGTTTCCGAATCTCCAGCGCAAACAATTCCGGCCGGTCCTGGTACCCGATCTCCAGCAGGTCCGCAAACCCCCGCGTCGTGATAAGCCCGACCTTCGCGCCCTTCCGTTCCAGCAACGCATTCGTCGCCAGCGTCGTCCCCATCTTCAACGACCGGATCCGCGCCGCCGGAATCGGCTCCTCGTCCCCCAACCCCATCAACTGCCGGATCGCCTGCAACGGCGCATCCTCATAATGTTCCGGGTCCTCGCTCAGGAGCTTATGGACATGGATCGCCCCCGACGGATCCCGCGCCACCACGTCGGTAAACGTGCCGCCCCGGT
>JAHDWY010000573.1 GCA_023384315.1 Candidatus Hydrogenedentota bacterium
ACCGCGCAAAACTCAACCATCGGCCGTCCCGCTTGCAACCCGCTCGGGAGTATTTCCAACAGCTTCAGCCCGATGCCATGCTGGCACAGCGATTGCTCATTTCTTCGCCGGGCGTAGCCGCCGCTACCGGTTGTGGCGGACCAACGGACGCACGCTGGCCGATCCAGAGGAAAAGGAGTTATCTATGAGCAAGACCCTGATGGAACCAATCTGCATGCAACAGTCGACAGGCGGTACGGCATCGGTGGATCCCGGTGCCGAGATCAATCCAAACAATGCGCGAACGGAAGATCTGCTGAAGAAGGGTATGGATGTCGTCGACGAATCGATGTCGGGCAAGAGCAGGGAATTCGTTCAGAGCCGTCGTTACTCCGGCGGCGAGTAAGAGGGAACCGATTTGTCGCAATTGCGGTACCGTGGTACGGAGCAGGAACAGGTGGTGACCGTGCGTTGCCAGGGTCACCGCCTGATTCCATCCATGTGCGTGCAAGAGCTGGTGGGGCGATTGATGGACAGCACGCCGAACCTGCCGGCCCTGCGAGGCAACGGCTGCTTCCTTCCGTCCGGCGCTTCGGTTGGCTGGGACTGTGAGAAGATCGAACTACGGACCGCCGAGACCCACTCCAACCGTGGTGCGGTTACGGAGCATCTCCGATTGAGGCAGTGGGTCTACGAGACAGTCGATGGAATGCTACGTACAAGCGACCCGCGTTTGACCCTCGAGATGTCGTGCGGGGGCGCCTGCTACGCAACCGGGAAAACGTTCGGCACGCATTTCAATATCGACCTTCGCTCGCCAAACCTGCCCATGATTTCGGAGAACCTCCGGACCCTGTATGTAATCGGATTGCCCTTCCACGGCGCCGGCGCACTTCGTTTCGGTTCGCCGGAGCCGTGCTGGTCAGCCCACGTCGAATGCCGAGCCCTTCAAAGCCTGTTTTCCTATAAGAATGTACAAAGTTCCGGACGGTGCCGGCTTCAGATCGCGACCAGTGCCGGGTGCAGTCGATCGCCCCTGAGCGTGTCGCTCGGTTTCGGCTGGCTTACGCTCATGGTGGCCGCCATTGAAGCAGGACTTCAATGGGAAGAGATCCCCCATTTTGAAGATATTCACGCTGCCGCGCTGACGTTCAATCGTGATTTTGACGGCACCGGTACGGCCTCTACCACGAAAGGTGCGCTTTCGTTGTTCGAGTGCATAGAGCAGGTACTTCCAATCCTGCAACAATACGCCGACTCCGATGACCTTGCCGATATCGGAAACTTGCTCGGCCGTGCTATCGAATGCATGAGAACCGGACCGACCGCCCTGGCCACTTCCCACGATCCTTTGATACTTCACGCCTACCTTCACCGGCTGGCGGCGCGGCACGAGTTCGACCGCGAACGGCTGCAACACGCCAATGGCGCCTTCGGAAGGCTCGATTCGCATCGGCAACCAAATTCTGAAGCGGCAACGGATACACTTTACCTTCTTGAAGATGACTATCGCGAAGAAGGCGGCCCCGCAATGGCTAGCCGCGTGTTCCTCAGTCACGCGATGGACGAGGACACGCTTGCGAAATACTCGGCGCTTAAAGCGGAAGCGGAGGAGTTGTACACCCGGTGGCCAGTACTTGGTGATGGTCTTTTTGACAAGCTCGATGCGGCAGGTGCGCTGGAATACTCGCAATTCGGCTTCACGCTGCCCGACCGTGCTGCCTGCGTCTCTGAACTCGCCTCGCCGCGGGCGCATGTTCGCGGTCAATTTGTAGCCGAGCACGCGGCAGACCCCGGCCTATACTCGTGCACGTGGGACAGTCTGGTTGACAAGAAGAATGGCCTGACCCTGGCGTTGACTGATCCCGACAAGCCCGAGTCCACATGGATGGAACTGCGTACTGTTTCGAGAGCACAATCCGAAACGAGTGGGTTGCGGCGACTTCTCCCCGCCATCGATGTGTACTTGGGCGAACGCACTCCCAATCCGACGGTTTCCGACCGCCCGTACAGGGCTCCACGCGAGCCCATGGTGCGGATGCAACCGGCCGGTGGGCTGTTGCGTGGTGGTTCTCGCGAGCCCGTCCCCTCCAGTCAACAGGATCCGCTTTTTCCGCTTCTATGCCGCGAGATTCTGGAGCCATGCTTTGGTATATGTCACGTGGACCGGGGTCGCGCGCGGGGCCTTATCCGCCTCTTGCGGGATCAAGCCTTCATCGATCAGCAGATCGCCATACGGACTTTCGCGGACGTGGCAGGAGAGAGCGCACGATCGGTGGCGAGGCTCATACAGGTCAACCGACGCCGGTTCGACCACGAGCACGTGCGCTTCGCCTTTGCGAGACCGCTCGTGAAAACCGCGTTCCGGCAATTCGCCCGGCACTACGGCGTATTCGGATATTTAGGTGACTGCCTTCGTCCCGTGCACCAGATCATCGGACCTTCGCGTACGACGTGCTTCATTGCTTGTCTCGTCCGCGTCGCGGGAGAGGTTTTCGAGGAAAACAACTGGCGCGACAAGGAGGAAATGGGGGTCGCTTTCGCCATCCAGTTCTCTGCGGAAACCGGTGATTTTCAACGTTGCCTCGCAGTTTCGCAATGGGCCGAAGATAGTCCGGCGCTCTGCGGGAGTCCGCGTATTCGGCACTATCGCGGCGAGGCCATGCATCTCTACGCTCAGTCAAGCAATAGCATCCGCGAGCGCAGCAACCGGCTACGAACGTCATTGCTCGAGCTGCGTATCGCGTTGGAAGATTCCACGTTTGACGGAGAACAGCGTGGACGGTGCGAACGGGCCTTGGCCCGAATCAATCGCGATCTGGAGGCGACCGACCGAACGGCAAACTATGCCCTCCAGAATGAGCGCGTAAACATGGCCTTGGACTGGTTGCGCAGGCGGGCCGAACTCGCGCGATCGGACGACGCACGAACTACCTTTCCCTTTGAGCTTGGTGGAGGAAGGATTTACCCCGGAGCCTTCGTCCGTGCGCAGGACTCTTGTCAGGATGATGAGGTGCCCCATGAGTCGCAAGAGATTGATTCGAATGCTACCCATTCCAATCCGTGTCGGGCGGGCTATATCCCCGAATTGGAGGAGTCAGTGAGACAATGGACACTTATTCACGGCAACTAAATCGAACAATGCCACCTGCCGACACGAACGAGCACGTTGATTTTCTTATGAACCTGGGCCTTTTTCCCGAGGCCCTCTTCGCAGCGCCCCAGGTGGCGAAGGAGTCATGTCCAGATCTCGCAATGAAGTGCGCCGCCGCGCTGCGCCCCATACATCATCTGGACATTCGATACGGAAACGCTTGGCGCCGCTTCGCCGTCCAGGTTTGGGAGTTTTCCGAGGGCTCAAACCGGTGGGTGGTTGGGAACGACGAAATCGGTATCTACGGGTCCGGCCGGGATCTGCACCGGGCCGCGGAGTACTTTACTGAGCGATTGCGGAAACTGGAGGCCGCGGTCGCTTCTGGCGTCCGCCCCGATTCGGCAAATCCCCACGTTCGACGCGTCGTGGACTGGATCGGCATGCAAGAACAGATCGAAGGGCCGCCGCGCCCTTCCAATCGA
>JAHDWY010000574.1 GCA_023384315.1 Candidatus Hydrogenedentota bacterium
GCGCGCCGTCGGCCCAGAGGGTCGTCGTGCCCGCGGCGGAAAGCTGGTTGCTGCCGTCGACCGCCGTCGTCACATGCGCGGCGGTCATCGTGTACCACACCGCGCGCGGCGCGCCCCATCCCCCGTAGCCGACAGGGGGATAGCCGAAGTCGGGGATCAGATCGAGCCCTTTCGCGAAGAGGCCGACGTTCATGCCGTCGCGATGGCTGTGGCGCTCGTGCGAATCGTAGTCGAGCCAGAGCGCGCGCCGGTGATCGCCTTCGCCGGAGCGCAGGATGGCGAGATGCCATTGCTCCTTGTTCACGCTGCCGAGTTGCGGCGTGGGGCCGTGCTCGTCGACGACCGCTTGCACGCGCTGCTGAAACGCGGCGGGATCGTCTGCGAAGAGATCGTAAGGTAGGCCATCCGTCTTCGAGCCGTTGGCGAGATAGATCACCTGCACCAGCCCCGAGTCGTCGGTCAGGTCGGCCACGTCCATGAGAAACGCGTACATGGACGGCTCCACGCCGGGGTTGGTCGAGAATGGCACGCCCGCGTAGGTCGTGCGTTTCTCGCCGACGACGCCCGTGTCGCCCGTGCGCGGGTACCACGATTCCATGCACCACGTGTCGAGGTGGAAGCGAAACGTGTTGT
This sequence comes from Candidatus Hydrogenedentota bacterium, assembly GCA_023384315.1. Taxonomy (GTDB): domain Bacteria; phylum Hydrogenedentota; class Hydrogenedentia; order Hydrogenedentales; family SLHB01; genus JAHDWY01. The sequence goes on from JAHDWY010000574.1 coordinate 634, forward strand.
TCAAGGCCGGATGGCGCGCGTACACCGTACTGAGAAAATCGGGTTCCAGACGCCGCATCTGCGAAAGTATTTCGGCCAGGGCATGCGGCGCGATGGTCGTGTACCCGTACATGCCTTTTTCGCCGCTCATGCCGTCCACCGCCGTGGCCTGTTCGACGATGCCGTCGAGCAAGCCCAACACTTCCTCGCGATTGCCCGGCCAGCCGAGCACCGTCTTGATGACCAGCAGCGCGATGTCCGTGCGCGGGTAGTTGGACTCGATGCGTTCGCGATGGTTCAGCGTGCTCACGAAGATGCCGGTCTCGATGTTGCGCTGGATGTCGGTCCAGGACGTCTTCGGGTTGTCGAGTTGGTAGACGGACGCCTTCTGCGACAGGTAGTCCGTCAACGCGGCCTCCTGCAATTGCGCGCCGTCGTAGATGCGATCGTAGGCCAGCGCGAGATGGCGCACCTCTTCGCAGGCGTCATGCCACGTGGAGATTTGCCCGCGCGTGCCCTGCGTCGTTTCGTACACCAGCCCGCCCTGCGTGTGGAAGTCGAAAGTGTGATACACGTCGCCCACACGATCCAGCAGGATCGCCGCCTTGAAGGCGTACTCCGGATCGCCCGTCGCCGCGTAGGCCGCGCTCAGGTTTACGATGCCCGCGTGGACCCACTTCTTCCACTGGCCGAAGATGGTGTACCACCCGATGAACCGCCACGTATGGCCGTCAGCCTGGTAGCCCGTGCCGTCGTCCACGCCGAAGAGGTGGAGCGGATCGCCGGGGTCAGGGTGCTCCGTGTTGAAGAGCAGCGAGCGGTCCGCGAGTTCCGGTTGGAAAACGCCGTGCTCGTCGTAGCCGGATTCATGAAAGGCCGCGAAGTCGTTCTTCGGAAACAGTTCCTTGCAGTGGGGACAGCGCACCTTCCACGGCATGGCGAAGGGATCGACCTCCCACGTGTACATGCGGACCGGGTCCTTGCAGGCCGGACAATACCCGTCCGACCAGACCATCCACGTGCGCGGGATGTTCGGCCCGAACATGGCGTCCCACAGTTTGTCGTTCGACAGGGCCTTCCACGGCGCGGCCGCCGCGACCAGTTGATCCTGCATGGCCGCGGCCCAGTCATGCTGCGCCGCGTTCGCCGTCGCATGGGCGAGGAGGTCCTGGGAGTAGAACACGCTCTGCGTCTTGGTCGGGGAGCGGTCGGTCTGATCCGTCTGATCCGTCGGATCGGTCGGATCGGCCAGATCGGTCGGATCGGCGCCGTACGCCAACCCGCAAGCCAGTACCGCGACCAAGACCAAGTTCCAAACACGCAGCCATCGTTTCACCAGACTCTCCTTTTGCGAAGTAGTGCGCGAAGTTTCAGGGACGACGCATATCATACTCGCATGCCCAAGGAACATCCCCCTTGATCCCCCTTCGAAGGGGGACTTGGGCAACCGATGGTATAGGTAAGTGTACAATGACGTGCCTTATTCGAAGTGCTCAGTTGCATTGCTGCACAACGCGCAGCGTTGTGCAGAATTCCCCCTTTGAAGGGGGATCAAGGGGGATGTTTCTTCCGTCTCGCGCCCGCGATCCCGCCAACGGCCTCAGCAATGCTTCAGATACGCGGCCTTGATCCGCTCCACGAACGCGGCCTGATCCCCCGCCCAATACTCGGTCGAAAAGATCTCGACCTCATCGTATCCCGAGAACCCCTGCGCCTCGACCCAGCCGCGGATTTCGCGGAGGTTGATGCAGCCCTCGCCCATGAGCCCGCGATCGTTGAGAATATCCCGCGTGGGCGTGCGCCAGTCGCAGAGGTGAAAGGAGAAGATCGTGTTGCCCGCGCGCGCGATCTGGTTCGCGAGATCCGGGTCCCACCAGAGGTGATAGACGTCGACCGTCACGCCGAGGAACGGCGATGCCAGCGCCTCCACCATGTCGTTCGCCTGCGCCAGCGTGTTCACCGCCGACCGCGAGTCCGCGTACATGGGATGCAAGGGTTCGATGGCGAGTTTCACGTTCGCCGCCGCCGCGTATGGCAGGACCTTCGCAATGCCGTCGAGGATCTGTTTGCGCCCTTCCACGAGCGGCATCCCCGGCACCGCCCCGCAGACCAGCACGATCAAAGGCGCGCCAATCGCCACCGCCTCGTCGACCGCTTTGCGGTTGTCGTCGATGTTCGCCTGCCGCCCCTCCGCCGTGTCCGCCGGAAAGAACCCGCCCCGGCACAGGCTGACCACGTGCAGCCCCGACCCGCGCAGCATCTTCCCGGCCTCCTCCGGTCCATACGGTTCCAAATGCTGCCGCCACACCGTGATCCCCGGCACCCCCGCCTTTTCATATCCGTCAATCGCCTCCCGCAACGACCACGGCTTCGTGGTCATCGTGTGCAGGCAGAGGTTGGAATGGTCGGTGATGTTCTTCGGCATTGTATTCTCCACAGGTCCGTTTACACCCAATCTTGTACATCAACAATTTGCTTACCTACCCCACGTTAAGATGCGCGGGCGAACGATGTGGGCGTAGTTTCCGGCGACGTCAATCCTTGAGAACGGGACGTGACTGGACCCTGCGACCTGGAACTCCTCCACTTCGAGCGCATTTCGAGAACCCCGAAGGGGTAAGACAGGATAGCCCAGGGCAACGCCCTGGGAAACGTGCGGCCCCAAATCGATCGCCCTGAAGGGGCGAAACAGCGGGATAGTCCAACAAGTATTTATTGTCATCGTCAACGCGGTACCATTCCGGGAACGATTGAAACGCTTCTCTAGAGGTGACCGTTCGATGGCACTTGCCCTGCCCATGAACGTACGGTCGCGCTGAGCGCATGTCCTCCTGCTTTGCCCTTTCAGGGCGACCCAAGATGAGGCAAACGTTTCCCCAGGGCGTTGCCCTGGGCTATCCTGTCTTACCCCTTCGGGGTTCTCGAAATG
>JAHDWY010000575.1 GCA_023384315.1 Candidatus Hydrogenedentota bacterium
ATCACCACTTGTTGCGCGGGTACGGCGCCGGTGCTGTCTTGTCGCGAAGAATGATCCTCGATTCGTACGAATCGATTGCGATGAGACAAAACCAGGAGCCGGAGTCAATCTTGAGGGTCCAAGCTGGTGACTCCGAGCTGGTAATCTCGAGGGACGACACTGAAATGGTTTCATCCGGCTTTCGAAATACTGGGTGCATAAACCGCCACTCGACAGACTGTACGGGCGAAACTGACAATACCGCCTGCGTGAAATACAACCTGTCTCCCCGATAAACCTCCCAGCAGTCCCGCTCCAACGGAATCGTGAGTCGGTCGCCGCGAAGTTTGACTCGCTCCGGCACAATTCGCGCGTCGTGCAACAGACTGCTCAGGAAAACAAGGTCATGGGGTCCGTTGTTGTCATCTCTAACTTCGTACGTGATTTTCCGTGGGACAGACCCAAAGTGGTCTCTCCATAACTGGCCGAAATCTGGTTGCTTTCTCATCGAGATTCTCCGAACCTACATTTCCCACAAAACATGTAGCCCCGCTTGACCGGCGATATGCGCACTCTGTTCTGTGCCCCTACATCGTGAGTTGGTGCCCGATCACGCCGAAGACGAATCCGGCGACCGCGCCGAGGGGAGGACCCGAGAATAGCCGGTTCTTCCGCCCCCGTTCGGGGGCCGTGTGGTGGGGGCGGCTACGTGACCCAGGGTTCCGCTCGTGCCTCGCTCCACCCTGGGCTACAACCCTCCGCCCCTCCGGGGCTAAACCAGGGATGTCCAGAGGCGAGGAACTAACTTATCGTCTTAGTTATGATCGTTTTGGATTTGGAACATTGGGATTTGTTTCGGATTTCGGATTTGGTTGCGGCTATGCGGCGCTGGGCTGCAGCCCTCCGCCCCTCCGGGGCGACGCAAGTAACACCCTGATACCAATTGGATCCATCGGCTTCGTCCTTACTTCTTGTCTTAGTTTTGTATTTCGGATTTGGAACATTGGAATTTGCTTCGGTTTCGGATTTGATTGCGGCAATGCCGCGATGGGCTCAACTGTGCCCGAATTTCGTGCGCCGCTCTCTCCCCCCATGACTCGAACGGAGATCGACAGGTAGGATCAAAGGCGTTGAGAAGCATCGTGTCGCTGTTTCCATGCGGGGTAGTCCCGTTCGAGGAGTTGTGCGGCCCAGGCGCCGTACCATGCGTAGCCCGCGCGCCGTTCGAGTTGGACTTCGGCAAGGGAGTTGACCTTGATGCCGTCGCGGTTGCAGAAGAAGGGCTTGCCGGTTTCCAGGTCGTAGTACCGCGCCCAGAGCGCGGGCGCGTCAGGGTCCTCGACGATGCGCACATCTTCGGTCGCCGTGTACGACTTGAAGCGCTCCGGCGGAATCGCAAACCGCTCGATCCGGATGCCTTCGATGCGGGCCGCGTCCAGCCATGCAACGGCCGCGTCGATGGCTTCCATAATCGCCGGGGACGGCTCCGGCAAACTCATGAGGAAGTTTACGACGGACACGGTCTCCGGACCGCCGATGGAGGGCAGCTCATAGGTGCGCGCTTTGACCGGCGCCAGCGTCTCGTGGTCGTGTTGCTGGCACCAACCGGTCTTGCGTCCGTTGACCTCGATCTGACAGGCGAGCGTGACGTCGATCGCCCGGTCGAGCGCGTCGGACAACCTGGCACGTCGGGTCTCGTCCAACCATGCAAACTCGGGTGCGCCGTTCCTGATGTCCTGCAGCAACTCCATTACACCGGTCATCACATCGTCGTTGTAGGTGATGGCGTCGACGTCCCAGCCGGGCCATCCGCCGGAGGGCCGTTGTTCGGCGAGGATGTAGTCGAGTCCGCGCGCGGCGGCGTTGCGAAAGCGCTCTTCTCCGGTTATCGCATAGACTCTCGCAAGATACTGGACCTGCGGGTAGGTGTTGCGGTTGTCGAAGGAACTGCGTTCGTAATTTGCGCCGCCGATGGCCCGCACTTCCGCGAGGTCGATGATCGCGAGCCAGTCGATGTCCTTCGGCCAGCCGCCGTCCGCATGCTGATGGGCGAGCAGGTTGTCCGCGATCTCCACGATTTGAGACGGTTCGTAACGCGCGTCGTTCCGATCGCGACCGTGGGCGCGCTGCCAATGGCCGATGCCGTCGCGAAACCCGGAAAGATCGATCGGATCGTAGTCCTGCGCCGCCGCGCTTGTGCAGAAACACGCCAGTACGGATGCTACCCAACAACTTCGCATATTCGCTCCTGTGCCAAATCCCAATGCGCCTTGGCTGCGTGCTGAATGGTGTTTCAGGAATGGCGCCGTTTTCAACCGCCGGGGATTTCACTTCCATCCGTGCAAAGGGTCCGAGTAAGATTGAATTCTCGTGGCATCGCAACGATGTTCGCCGGGGGGAAACATGGCCCTATAGCCTTGGGGGAAGCATTCATGACAACCACAGTCACTGAAGCCGGACGGATACCCACGCTGCACGTGGTCGCGGATTCCATCCCGCGGGCCCATTTCCGCGCGATGAAGGCGGTTTGGGAACAGGGACTGGCCATCCGCACCGAGTATGATCGGAAGAATGCGGGGGGCGACTACATCGATCCGCCGAGCCGGGACGCGCGGGTGCTCGTCGAGATCACGGACCCCTACACGCAGCCCCGGTTTCCGCCCATGTCGTTCTGTGAAATCGGGACGTATATTGCCGAGATCATGGGAATCAAGGACCACATGGTGGTGCCCATCGAAACCCTGAAGGAGGCGGTTTCGGGCGAACTATCCGCGAAGGAGTGGCCGTACACCTATCATCAACGGCTCGCGAGTCATCCGGGATTGGACGGGTCGGTCGTGGACCAGTTGCGCCTGGCCGTTGAGCGCGTCGCCCGCACCCCGCATACCCGACGGGCGGTCGCCACCACGTCGGTCCCCAACCTGGACCCGTTTCTGAAAGAAGATGTACCCTGCCTGCGGGAAGTGCAGTTGCGGTGTCCGGAAGACGCCGAGGGCAACCTCGTGCTGAATATGAACACTATGTGGCGGTCGCGCGACCTGTATAAGGCGTGGCCGGACAATCTCATCGGCATCACGTTTCTGCAAGGCGTCCTTTCGAAACGGATTTCGGAAGCGGCGGGCCGTCCGGTGCGGGTGGGCAGTTACGCGGATTATAGCGCGTCTCTCCACATCTACGGGCAGGACTTTGGCGCGGTCGGGGGCGACACGGAGCGCGGATTGCAAAGTTTCTTCGACACCTTTGATGAGGAAAGCTACGTCGCGCGTTCGCTCACGAGCGAGCAGGCGCGGGACATGCTCGTGATTCCGCAACTCCAGGACTTCATTGCGGAGCGCAGCGCCGAACAATGGCGATTGCCGCCGGAATCGATCGCGTTGGGTAAGAGGCTGATTGAAGATATGGAATCGGGCGCAGTCATGCCGTAGGTCCGTATCCGCGAAAACCGCAAGCGCGCGATGGCTCTGCCGCCCCCGTTCGGGGGCTGTGCGGCGGGGGCGGCTGCGTGACCCAGGGTTCCGCTCGTGCCTCGCTCCACCCTGGGCTACAATCCTCCGCCCCTCC
>JAHDWY010000576.1 GCA_023384315.1 Candidatus Hydrogenedentota bacterium
TCAACACGCCGGGCCCGTTGAAGAACCGCATCGTGGTCGCCCACCGGCCCTCGACGGCCGCCTTGCGACACCGCGCAGCGAGGTCGGCGGCGGTCGTGTAGTAGGTGCGGAGCCCGGCGTCGACGGCGGCGTGAAACCGAAGTTCGCCTCTAGACGCTTCAAGACTTCCGCCTTCAGCGCGGGCGTCACGCCCATCGATCCGATACCCTGCACGTTGCTGTGTCCGCGAATGGGGAGGAGGCCTGCGTGTGGTTTGCCCAGCATGCCGCGCATGAGCGCGAGGTTCGCCATCATCTGCACGTTCTGTACGCCATGCTCATGGTGCGTCACGCCCATGGCCCACGCGAAGATGGTTCCCTTCGACGCCGCGTACTTTTCGGTGACGCGATCGATCGTTTCGCGATCGACGCCGCAGGACGCCGTGATATCTTCCCACGCAAGCGCTGAGATCCATTCGCGAAGGCCATCGAATTGCTCGCAGTGCTCGCTGACATACGTCTCGTCGACAGCATCCCCTTCAATGAGCGCCTTCGCGATCCCGGCAAAGAAGGCGATATCCGTTCCAATGTGCGGCTGCACATACTCGTCGGCAATCGGCGAGCCAAAAAGCAGGCTCCGCACCTTCGACGGCACACGGAAATTCACCAATCCCACTTCGCGAACGGGATTGACGACCACGACCTTTCCGCCGCGCGATTTCATGTTCACGATCGTGCTCATCAAGCGCGGATGATTCGACGCCGGGTTCGCGCCCACGAGAAACAGGAGATCGCAATGCTCCACGTCGTCCAGCACCACGCTCGCCGTACCCGTGCCGTACACGCTCGCAAGCCCCACGCCCGAAGCCTGGTGGCAGTAGTAGGAGCAGTTGTTGACGTTATTCGTGCCGTACTGGCGCGCGAACAGTTGCAGCAGGAACCCGGCCTCGTTCGACGAACGGCCGCTGAAGTAGAAAAACGTTTCCTCCGGCAGCGTGACCTTGAGTTTCGCGACAATTCGCCCCAGCGCGTCATCCCACGAGATCGGTCGGTAGTGCGTGTCGCCCGGCCCCGCCACGACCGGGTCCACAAGCCGGCCCGAGTTTTCCATCTCGCGCGACGTGAACCCCTGCAAGTCCGCGAGGCTGAAGCTGCGGAAGAAATCCTCCCGCACCCGCCCCTGCATGTCGGCTACCATCGCCTGGATGGACTTCTTGCAGACCTCCGGGAAATGCCCGCGCTCGTTCACCATCCCGCCCAATTGCCCGCCCATCCCCAACGCGCAGGTCTTGCATGCGTTCTTGCTGCGCATCGCCTTCGACAACGCGAAGATGCCGCCCGCCTGACGCGCCTTTCTTAACGTGTACAGAATCGAAGCCCAGCCCCCGCCGGATTTCACCCCCGGCCGCGCAGAACAGGAATCGGACATGATGGTCCTCCAGAAACGGAACGTAGCTTTCGTGCTTGCCCAGCAACCTTGCAAAACCATTATCGCGCCCCCGTGGGGCCTTGGCAAGTGCTGTGCCCGCGGGCAGAGCGACACGGCGCGGACCTGCGCGGGGCGGCACGGACTGACACGGACCTGCACGGACGATACACCCGACATGGACCGACATGGACGGCATGAACGGCACGGCCGATATGTACGGGCCTCCCGCCCGTGTTCTTCATCCGACGACCCCAGTCAAGGTGTTTTGGTCATTGGGATTTGTTTCGGATTTCGTGCTTCGGATTTAGAACCCGGGTTGTGGCGTCGCCGCCCATGGTCCCATTCGCGTTGTGTATCCGATCGCCGAACTTGAGCGCCCAACGACGCCGCCTCCATAATGCTCCGAGAAACTCGCTCTCAAACAGGACTTCACCATGAATCCACTGCCTCGCCGCGATCTCGCGCATGACCTCGTCTTTCCCACGATGCTCTTTGCGGCGCTGGGAGGGATGACGTGGGCAATACGCGGATGCAGCGGTTTTGGCGGATCGGCGGGGTGCATCTTTGCGGGGGTGACGTGGGGGACGGCGTGGTGGTTTATTGCGCGCGAGCCGGTGGGCGAGCAGCCGCGGCGGTACACGTCGGGCTGGATCGTGCTGGCGGTCACGGTGGGGATGGGGATTGCCGGCGCGCGCGGGTGGGCGCAATGGTCTACCTTCTTTGAAGGCCGTTTGCAGACCAACACGGCTGCCGGCGAGTTCGTCCCCATTTCACCGTCGTACGGATTCCTGTGGCTCTTTATCGCGGGCGTGCCGTGGGCGGGCATCGGCGCGTGCATGCTCGCCTGGTGCGGGTCCGCACGGCGCACGGCGGTTTGGCATTGGGGAATCCGCATCGCCTGCGGAATCGGCGGCGCGTGGTTGGCGGCGGCGCTGTTCCGGCATCTGCCGCAGATCTTCCTGCCACTTTACGATTCGCTCGAAGCGCGGTATCACGACCTCGACGCGAATCCGAATCTGCGCCGTCTGATCAACGACAACCGGGCCGCCATCACCCATATGGGTCTTTACCTGGGCTTTCTCGCTTACGAGATCGGACGGCGCGACTGGAAGAATGTCATCCTGATCGTCACCGTGGGATTGTTGAACGGCATCGGTTGGGCGGCGTTGCAGAATTGGCAATGGGCCGACGAGGTCTGGCCCGAGGGCAATTTCAATTGGTGGCGCTGCTGGGAATCGACCGGCGGGATCAGCATCGGTATCGCGTATGGTGTCGCGTATTATCTGGTGAACCGTCCCGTGCCGCCGGAATCGCGGAAGCACAACCAAGCGCTGTTCACCAATCAACGGCCGAACTTCGAACGGTTCGGTCTGTATCTCGGTCTGATTCTGGGACTCGGTTTTTCGATCCGTAACGGCCTGAAAGGCTGGGCCAACATCTATCTCGGCAACGAGGACCTCTGGGCCGCGCGGTTCTCGATGGTCATTCTGCCGCTCATGTTGCTGGGCATCGCCGCGACCATCGTCTACGTCTGGAGACGTCCATTGCCGGCGGGTTACGAGGGTAACGCGTTCCCTCGCGCCGCGTGGATCATCTGGACGGTCCTGATCGTTCAGAACATCATCGCCCAACTCGTCACCGCCTCACCGAAGGGATGGACCGAGACCGTCTTTGCGATTTACTACATGTTGCTCTTTCTGATCGCTGGGGCGATCGTGGTGCACTATCAGGTCATGCGCCGCCGCCAAGCAATCTCGCCTTGACGGTTTCGTGAGGGATTCTCCGGTTTTCGTTCAGGTCCCGCAAACCGTCTTCGAGCTTTTGCTTCACATACAACTGATACATGAGGTCTTCCCATGAGACGGAATCGGGCAACTGCTCGATCAGTTCCAAGGCAGAACGTTTGGCGTTTGGCATATCAACCTCCAGTATCTTCAAGCCTATTTGTGCGCTGAATTCTATGCAAGCCGACTCGGCCCGATGGATCCTCTGCTGACTGGGAAGATGGATCCCCGCGTTCGGGGATTTCCAAAAAGGTCCACCCACGACCCCACGACTTCCCTCTTTACAAGTGCATATCACTGCTGTCCGGTTAAAAGTTGAATAGTTCCATCTGGTTACGCAGGAGGTTA
>JAHDWY010000577.1:0-2700 GCA_023384315.1 Candidatus Hydrogenedentota bacterium
CGTAAAGAAGGGCCTCGTGTCGCAGGAAGAGGCGGAGTGGAACAGCGACAACCCGGACGAACTCAAGATGAACCTCCAGGGCATTTTCCTGAGCCAGGGCCGCGGTGGTATCTTGAAACGCTAGACCGGTCCAGCGCGGCCGGGTAACCGGGAGGGCCGCATGGACAATCCAAATCGCAGACAGTTTCTTACAGCGGCGGGCAAGACATTGGCGAGCGCCAGTCTTGCCGCCGCTGTTTCGCATTGCGGCCGGCGAGTTGAAGCCGCCGGGCGCCCTAACGTCATTCTGATCATGACCGACGATCAGGGCTTCGGCGACCTTGCGTGTCACGGCAATCCCCACATCCGCACGCCCAATCTCGACCGGCTTCACGACGAGAGCGCGCGAGTCGGCCAGTTCTACGTGTCGCCCGTTTGCGCTCCAACCCGCGCAAGCCTGATGACGGGTCGCTACAACTACCGCACCGGCGCCATCGACACCTACCGTGGCCGTGCGATGATGTATCCCGACGAAACGACCGTGGCGGAAATCCTGTCGCAGGCCGGTTACGCGACCGGGATTTTCGGGAAGTGGCATCTCGGCGACAATTATCCGCTGCGTCCCATGGACCAGGGCTTTCAGGCCTCGCTCGTCCATCAGGGCGGCGGAATCGGCCAGCCGTCGAATTCGCCGGACAACGACTACTACGATCCCTTCCTGTTGGATAACGGCGAGTTGAAACAATTCACCGGATACTGCACGGACATCTACACGGATGCCGCGATGCGGTTTATCGAGCAGCATCAAAACGAGCCGTTTTTCGTTTACCTGCCCACGAACGCCCCGCACACGCCGTTGACCATCAAGGACGAGTTGGTCGAACCTTATCGTGCGATGGGACTCGATGACGACGTGGCGAAGGTCTACGCCATGATCACCAACATCGACGACAACGTCGGGCGCTTGTTGGACCAACTCGACGCCTTGAACCTGGCGGACAATACCATGGTTATTTTCCTGACCGACAACGGGCCACAGGGAATGAAAGGGGGCGTGCGCTGGAACGCCGACCTGCGCGGCGCGAAAGGAACCGTGTATGAAGGCGGTACTCGCGTACCCTTCTTCGTGCGGTGGCCGGCGCGATTGCAGGCGGGGCGCGTGGTCGATCGCGTAGGCGCGCACATCGACGTGATGCCGACGATACTCGATGCCTGCGGAGTCGGCAATAGCGACGGGATGAACGTGGATGGACGCAGTCTGCTGCCGCTATTTGAGGGTGCCGCTGTGGACTGGGCGGACCGCTCCCTTTTCTTCCAATGGCATCGTGGCGACACGCCGGAACCATACAACAGTTGCGCCGTTCGCACGCAGCAGTACAAACTCGTGAACGGGGTCGAACTCTACGACATTGCGAACGACCCCTATGAGAAAACCGATGTAGCGGCCGACCACCCCGAGATCGTCGCCCGGTTGCGGCGCGACTACGAAAACTGGTTCGAGGACGTGGTCGGCGAGCGTGCCGCCATCCCGCCGCGCATCGCTATCGGCAGCGACGCGGAGAACCCGGTGGTCCTCACAGTCCAGGATCAGCGCGAAGGCGATCCCGAATGGTACGGACTCGGCGGGTACTGGCTTGTCGAGGTCGTCGAGGCCGGGCAGTATGAAGTCACGTTGCGCTTTGATGAGAAGGCGCTTCCTGGTCAAGCGCATTTCAGCCTCGGCGGCGTTCACGTGACGAATCCGCTGAAAGAGAGCGAACGCGAAACGACGCTTCCGGTTACTACGTTGCCCGCGGGTCCGGCCACTGTTCGCGGTTGGGTCGCATCCCCCGGACAAGATCGCGGGGCGCTTTACGTGGAGATTCGGCGCGTGGACTGACCGCGCACACCGCGCGCTCGCGGACTAACCCGGCGGAACGCCCATCTGCTTGAACATGGCCGCCGAATCCCGCGCGCCCCAGCGTTGAGCGATGAGCCCGTCGCGGATGACGAACCATTCCATCGCGGTAATCGAGTACGACTTGCCCGTCGGCGGGGTGTCCCGGAAGGTATCCACAAAAGTCCCCGATTCCGTGTAGCGTACCGCGACCGTATCGCCTTCCGCGACCATACCTTCGATTTTGAGCTGCATCCGGAAACAACGCACCAGTTGTTCCCAAATCGGCCGGGCCACGTCCAGCCCGCCCCAGCCGAGGACACCAAAAATTTGCGCGTCAGGCGCAAAGAGCGCGCATACGGCGTCGACATCGCCGCGGTTGAAGGCTTCAGCGTAGCGGGTGACGATGGAAGTATTGGATTCAGGCATCGTGAATTCTTTTCGTTCCGAAAACCCTTCGGTTAATACGTGTGGTACAGCGACTGGCGCTATAGGACCCGGGACTTCCACGATTCAGGATCGCGGCGCGTATGCATTACTGCGACAACAAGTGTGACATCAGCACGTTTTGGTGTATAGGACAGCATAAGGGAATCGCTTGCACCGGCATCGGCGAACGTGATCAGATACGTATTGCCAAGCGTCGGGATGTTGGGCAATTCGCTGAATCGTGCGTTTGACTTCGGCCGCAAACTCGTAGCCAAGTCCGGCACGTTCGCAATTGTAGAACTCGATAGCGTCTACCAGCTCCGCCCGTGCAGCATCGAGGAACTCGGTCCTCACTTTCGATAGTCTCGATCAATCTCGTCGAAAACGACTTCGGCCGGGGTCGACCCCATGAGGCC
>JAHDWY010000577.1:2710-3532 GCA_023384315.1 Candidatus Hydrogenedentota bacterium
GCTGCCAGCCGGGCTTCAGCTTCGTCCGCCCATCGCCTATCAATTTCGTCGCGGTTGGGAAAGTCGAAACTCGACAAGATCTCTTCGATGATCTCCGCCCGTTCGATGGGGGACAGGTCCAGGGCCTGTTTCAGTACATCCTTCGCCTGAATGGTCACCAGCGGCAAATCCTTACATTGAATTTCTCAAGCTCACCCGGACGAATATAGTTGGTACAGGACAGTCAAATCTTGGCTACATTCTACACTGCTCCTACGAATTCGGCAACGGTAGCCAGCGGACGTAACCCGTCGTGGCCCGGACAGTACTAGCGCCGTTTACTTACTGACCCTACGCGATTTCGAGTCCCTGCAGTTTTTCGGCGGTATTGCGGCAACCACTGCGCCTGCGCGACAAGCATCTCATCCACCATCGCCCACACTTCCTGCGGGTTGCACACGGCGCCGACGAGGGGATCGTGCAGCATGGCTTGCTTGAGCAGGTCCACGTTACCGTGCACTGCGGCCTCCACGGCCATACGCTGTACCTGAACGCTGGCGTTGCACGAAGCGGCGCACGCTAGGGGCAAATCGCCGATCGCGGTCATGTTTAATCCTGTGCGGTCAACGTATCCCGGCGCTTCGATGATGCAGTCGGGCGGCAGATTGGTGATGCAACCGTTGTTGATGGTATTGAAGTGCCCGCGATAGATCCGGCCGGTTTCCATGGCTTCAACGATGTAACTGCCGTGCTCTGCCGAACGGTGCTTCGGCGTAAACTCCGGCGCGGGCTCCTTCATCCATTTCGAGAAGTCCTGTTTGAACTGGTTGCGCGTCTCCGTAC
>JAHDWY010000578.1 GCA_023384315.1 Candidatus Hydrogenedentota bacterium
CACATCTTCGGCGAGGGTGGTGGAAAAGGGAAAGCGTTTGACCCCAACAATTCCACGGTGGTCATCGATCTCGCAACAACGAATCTCGGCGACCTGTGGATATCGCTGAACATGACCCGCGGCGCGTGCCAGTGCTGGATTCGCGCTACGGACGTCGACGTCGTGCGCGCCGTGGAAGAGACGGCCGGCGAACTTGTCGGAAGGCTCGAGGCGAGCGGATACCCCGGCGCGAAGGTTCACGCCACGCTATGGGACGGCAATCGCATCAAGGAGGCGGCGAACCTCCTGCGCCGGTTTGAAGGGATCAGTCTGGAAGCATGAGTGAGGACAAGCCAAAACCCGGCCGCAAGGCCGTCGCGCTCCGGTACGACGCGCAAGAGGACAGCGCGCCGCGTGTCGTGGCGAAAGGTAACCGCCTGCTCGCGGAACGCATCATCGAGATCGCCCGCGAGAATGAGATCCCCATCCACGAAGATCCCGATCTCGTCGCCGTGCTTTCCAAGCTGGACGTGGACCGGGAGATCCCTGAATTGCTCTACAAGGCGGTTGCGGAAGTCCTCGCCTACGTGTACCGGCTGAACCAGTCCTTTCAGCGCGGGCAATAATCGCGGGTCAGGGCTTCTTCACGAATTGCTGATAGCTGTCGACGAACTTCGTCTTGACCTTACGCCGCGCCGCGCGGAGCGCTTTCACTTCCTTTTCATCCGTAATCGCGCCGAACTCCAGCGTGACGGACTTGCTTTCACCCGGGCGTAGCGAGTGGAGCAACCCGAGCTTCTCGTCGACCTGTCGGCCTTCCACGCCGCAGTTGCAGGGTTCAAAACCGACGACGTAGTCCTGTTCGCCCATTTGTTTCCACTCAACGAAACGCGGCAGTTCCTTCGTGTTATACGTGAGATACACGCCGAACCCGTTTCCGGATCCGAAACCGTCGTTCACGATCGCGACGGTCGCTTTGCCACTTCGGTCGCCGGCAACGTCGTGGTAATAGACCTTCTCCTTGTAGCCCTGAATCGGCGCGTCGCATTTCCACCAGTCCTTCTTGCCGTCGGCGGCCTCGGCATCGCGCGGAGCGACGTGTTTGCTCGGCACGATCATTTCCGAACCCGCATCTACCGCGGGCCACCCGATGTTGCAGTGATAGAGGAGCTGGTACTTCGTCGCCCTAAATCCTTCATTGGTGACGACATCATGAATCGAAAAACTACGCGATCCCAGCTTCGTCGAGACCGTACGCCGCAGGGTCAGGTTCTCGCCGAAGACCACCGTCTCCCGCATGGTGCCGCTGACGCTCAGCACGTAATCGTTCCCCTGCCACTCTTGCACGATGCAGATGTCCTTGGCGGGCGCGTTACCGATCCGTCCGTGCAGGCCAGTGCCGCGCAATGCGCTGTCTTCGGTTGGGGCGCCCACGTTCATGAGACCGCAGGTGGTTACCAGGCCGCCGAAGTAGCTGCGCAGCCAGCGCAAACCTTCGGCCTCGTAATAGCCCGGCGCCACGTCGCCCGTGGTGGATCGCCAGCCCATGGCCTTCCCTTCAAAACTTGCCGAAGTGATGTCGAGGCACCGGTCGAGCAGCACCGTCAACTCCAATCCGCTCCCCGTCCGGATGATCGCCGCGCGCGCGGGGCGCTCATTGCCGTCGTCGAGTTGGACCGTGCGCACGCCCGCGATCTGGTCCATGTTGCCCACGCGTTTTCGCAATTCCCGGACGGAGAACTGCTTCCCATAAATTTCCATGGTCACACTCCTTCGCATTGATACTTATCGATCGCCGGACTCGTGACGGCGTCTCATCTCGTCAAAAACGGCCCGCATTTCCGGCGGAAGCTCCTCCGCGGAATTGTAGGTGCGCACGTTGCCGTCGGCGTCCTTGACGGTAATACGCTCCGTGCGAATCACTTCGTGCTGAAATCCCGAGCCGCTGTTTTCACCCAGCCTCGCCATCAACGACTCCACTTCGCCCTGCAATTCCGGAGGCACGTTGCCAAAGGTCTTCGTGAAACGCTTGGTTACCACGGGTCCGCGACGGCGGTATTGACCCCGGCGAACGGATCGGAAGGGGTCGGCTTCCGTCACGATGGGACCTTGGTACTCCACCCCTGTCAGACGGCGCAATGCATCCACGAACGTCGCCGCGCGTTCCGGCAATCGATCGGTGGAAGTGGGAGGGAACTGCGAGTGATCCACATGAAATTCCAACGAAGTCCCAGTGCCGCCGCGCGCCGGATCGCTGTAAGTCAACACGATCCACTGGTACCCGTTGCTGTGGTTCCCGCCGGAGCGCGCCTGTTCACGCGCGATGACGCTGAGGGGGGACAGGGACGCACCAGGGCAGGAGACCGTTCGCGGCCAGAGCTGCCGCCGCGCAATCACGAGATCGCCGCGTACGTCCTGTCGGATCGTCAACTGTTCAATCAGCGCCAGCAACGGAACGAGAATCGCGCTGCCCCCCAACAAGATCGTGAGGGCGATCCTTGCGTAGCGCAATCCGGCCGCCACCTGCTCGTCCGGCCCGACAACGCCAACCTCGGTTCCGCGCGGTTCCAGGATCGTCAGGCGGCTGATGGCTTCGTGATAGCCGTATTGCACGCCGACGATAAGAACGACGGCAACGAAGCTCCAGGCCAGCCGGCGCAGCAATGTCTTCATACCCGGACGATACACGAGCGACTCGTCCGTGTTTCGATAGACGTTCCAGTCGACGAAGTTGAATTGGTGCGAACTCGACGTCCCGAACATGACCCGCTCCCTCACGTTGTGCGGTTAGTGGCAACGCATCCTCGCCAGCTTAGCACAGTTCTGCGAGTAGCGCATCGTCTCTTAGTGTCAAATCATGAATTGACCGCAAAAGCACGCAAAGAACTCAAAAAGCGGGAACGAGTCGCTCTCGCGTTCTATGCGTTCTTTTTCGGCGAGTACATTTCTTCCCTCGACAGTGAATCCGGACGGAAGAATCTCATCAATGAATGGGGGTTCGCCCACTGCCTACGCCACGCCTTGGAACTGCATATTCCAAATCTGAGATCTCAGATTTGATATCGATACCGATTCTCCGATCGCGAACGCCGTTGAGGCCGGTATGATCTGGATGCCGGAATCGACTGGCTCAGTCCGCCTTCTCCAATGCAGGCCCGTCTCCAGTATCGCGCACGCCTCGCTCTCTGGTACGATTCCTCCATGCGACTCAACCTGGAACCCATCGAGCCCGCGCTCAGCGACGCCCGCGAACGCTTGAAATCGCGCGAGACGAACGACGCGGCGGTACACCGAGCCCTGCGCGCTGCGCGCGACTTCCTCGAACTCCATCGAGAAACGCAGCCGGAGGAGTACGATCTGCACCCGCTGCTCGCCGAAGTGCATGCGGGTTATCCGTACGTCCACGTGGACAACAGCCGTTCCGTCCGCCAATGCCGCGGCGATCGCGAGCAGGTTGGCGCCGCGATCCGGGCCGCTATTCAGAGCATGGAGTTTGAAGCGGATACCGCCTTGAGATTGTCCATTGAACTTGACGGCGAGGTCCCCCT
>JAHDWY010000579.1 GCA_023384315.1 Candidatus Hydrogenedentota bacterium
GTCGACGGATGAATAGTAGCCTGCACATCGGAACGGGGCTTATCGTAGCGTTCATTTTCGCCGGGATTCCGGCCTGGGGCGCGGAGGGCGATTGTGGGATGTTTTTGAGCAAATCGGCAGGTTTTGAACATAGTTGCATCAAGTGGGACGACAACAAAGTTAGCCACGTGGACGGTGTGTTAAACGGGCTGAGCGAGCGGCTGGGCATCGACGTGTTGTGCACGAAGGACGCAAGCCTGATAACCGCGGACAATCTGGCAAAGTACAAAGTCGTTATCTTCTATACGACCGGCGATTTGACAACCGAAGGGACCGATGGGTACCCCGCGATGAAGTCGAACGGGGTGGATGACCTCTTGGCGTGGGTTAGCAACGGCGGCGGGTTCGTTGGCTTCCACTGCGCATCGGATACCTTCCACACGCCGGAGAACGGCCCGGTAACTCCGTTTATCGACATGGTCGGCGGCGAATTTCGCAACCATGGCAAACAATTCGAGGGGATCGTCAAAGTCGTGGATGCGGGGCATCCCACGATGGCGAGCCTGCCCGCGGAGTGGACGATTCTGGATGAGTGGTACCTGTTCCGGAACTTTAATGTAGACGACATGCACGTGCTCGCGGTGCTCGACCCCGGCCCGGAACGGGCGAACCAGGAGATGTACCAGGTGCCCGCGTATCCCATCGCGTGGTGCAGCGCGTACGGTAAAGGGCGCGTGTTCTACAACGCCATGGGTCATCGGGAAGACGTCTGGGACAACCCGACCTTCCAGCAGCACGTCGTCGACGCGGTGCGCTGGGCCAAGGGCGAAGGCGAAACCGGAGCGGCACCCAATTTTGCGCAGGTCATGACGGCCGAAGATGCGGCCATCGCACAGGGAATGGCGCCGGAAAAGAAAGAGTAGTCCGGGGCGATTGCGCTGGGTGAGGAGAGTTCATGATCGTGAAAGGTCATTTTGCGCCCGCGCGGGCGACGATTCTTGCTGCGGCGATTGGTGTCAGTTGTATCTGCGCGACTGTGCATGCCGCGCGTGTTGATATCGGACCGTTCGACGCTGTTGATCCCGTCGAGCACCAGCGCATGATTCAGGACGCGATAGACAATGCCGGTCCCGGACGGCATATCATCGTTTTCGCACCCGGCGACTATGGGTTTACCGATCCCGGCGGCGTACGGATTCCGGGGGACTGCACGGTCCTCCTGGAAGGCGCGCGTATCCTGTGGAGCGACGCGGTCGAAGCCGACGGGCAGACGTTCCTGCTCAAAGGCGTTGCGAACGTGCGGTTCATCGGCGGCGAGATTGTCGGCCGGCGCGATACGTGGGACCCCGGCGTGAACGTCGCGGGCATTCGCGCGATGGGCGATTGTCACCATATCCAGATTACCGATCTCGTCTGCCGCGAATTGACCAGCAATGCGTTTGGGTTTTTCGGCACCGCGGAAACGCCCATGACTGAAATCGAACTCCTGCGCGTGCGTGGTTACAACTGCTGCAACTATTACGGCGACTATCTCTCCGAGCAAAGCGGCCCGGCGAAAGGAAGCCTGCGCGAAGACCAGGGCACGGTGGCCATGTACCATGTGAATGACTGGCTCGTGGACGGGTGCTGGTTCGAGGGTTCCCACTCCGACGGCACGCATTTTTACCTTTCCCATCGCGGACGCTTCGTCAACTCCGTTGTGCGCGGCAGCCGGATGGGCGGCTATTTCCTTGAGGGATGCGAGGACGTGATCGCCGCGAACAACCACATCGACCACAACGGCTCCCGCGGGTGCACCATCGAGCGTAATAGCCGCGACTGCCTGCTCGTGAACAACATCGTGTCCAGCAGCGGCCGCGAAGGGCTCTGGGCGCCGGACGTGGCGGGAATCCTGGTGCAGAACAATATCTTTCGCACGAACGGCCGCAAGGACGACGCGGAGAAGGATTGCGAGATCCGCCTCGACGAGAGCGAGAAGTACGAGGTCATAACTCGCGACATCCGCATCGAAGGCAACCTCTTCTACACGACACCGGAGCAGACCGCAGCCATCTTTCTCAGCGATGGGGTAGTGGATGTAGTCGTTGGTGACAACACGTTCCATGGCGAGGCGCGACCGGTTTACGTGTCCGAGGAGACGCGGAAGTTAAATGTTATCGACGTGGATCAGTGAAAATCGTGGGCGGCGCAATCGTAGCGAGTCGATTATTGCGGCTGTGCCCGGATCGCGATCGTAAATGCACGGAGAATTTGCAATGAAGATCTTATCGTCCGGCCCCCTGTCGTCGACCACGCGATTCCTAAGCGCAGCCAGCGCATTCACACTCATCGCGCTCACGGTCCACGCAGCCAGCGACGAGTTGTGGATGCAGGTCTACTCGTACGATCTCCCCGGCGAGCAGGCGTACTACGACGACCTCACAAACGCCTACGCCGGCGAATCCGGCTCGCCGATGGTCCGCATCACCCTGGAGAAATGGGATCACGCTCACGATCAGATTGCCGATTGGTTCAGCACGGGCGAGGGGCCGGACCTCATCGTCGTGCCCGATATCTGGCTCGCGGAATTCGCGGAGCACATCGAACCCTTCGAATCGTATGTAACGCCCGAAATGCGGGACGAGTTCTACGAAGTCCTGTACAACAAGGGTATCTACAAGGACCACCTCCTGGGTCTCGTGTGGGCTACGTCCACGAAGGCGTTGTTCTACCGTACAGACCTCTTCGAGAAGGCCGGCCTCGTACCGCCGAAGACCTGGGCGGAACAACTTGGCGCGGCGGTGGCCCTCAACGATCCGCCACATGTCCACGGACTCGGCATTCCCGGCGCGCGCGAGTACGAGACCGACGATAACTTTTTCTGTTACTTCTGGTCGGCGGGCGGGCGTTTTTTTGATGATAGCGGCAAATGCACCTTGAACAGCGAGGCGGGCGTACAGGCCTTGCAGTTCTACTGCGACCTCGTGAACAAGTACCACGTCACGCAGCCTGAAGTAACCACGTGGAACCGCAAACAGACGCGCGGTCTGCTGGAACAGGGGAAGCTCGCCATGTTCGCCACCGGCCCCTGGGGCATTGAGCAGATGCGGAAGAACGCGCCGGGCGTGCCCTTTGCCGTCGTGCCCTTGCCGATCCTTAAGGAGCCGGTCACGCAGATCATTACCGACCATCTGGTTCTTGCGAAGTATTCGCCGCGCAAAGAAGAAGCCGCGCGGTTCGTGCAGTTCGCCTACCAGGACGAGCACCGGCTGGCCTTCGCGAAGAAAGGCATCCTCCCCGAGAAGAAAGCCGTCGCTGCCGACGCCCACTTCCAGGACGACCCCAACTGGAAGGTGTTTGTCGACGTGATTCCCACCGGCCACACCATTCCCCTTATGCAATGGGAGGAAGTGGGGATCGCCATCCGCGAAGCCATGTACCAGGCGCTGTCGGGCCGAAAGACGCCGCAGGAGGCGCTGGACGAGTTGGTGGAGGTGGTCGACAAGCACGTGGCCGCGCAGAAGTAGCCCTGACAAACCGCCTCAAATGCAGCGCAGGCGTCCCC
>JAHDWY010000580.1 GCA_023384315.1 Candidatus Hydrogenedentota bacterium
TAACGGTCGGACGACGCAGTCAACTCGTAGATTCTCCCGGATTCTGTTTCGAAGTGCAGTAACTCGCCGTCCACAGAAACGGCGACTTCCGTCCCAGTCGTCGCGTCTACCACAATCCCATCCCGGCCGGGCCACGGCACGTGAACGGTACAGGCGTTCCCCGCCAGGGATTGGATCGTGATGTCGCAGGGTCCGCGCGCGTCGTGTTTCGCGCTCACGACGAACGCACCCTGTGCGCCAAGATTCTCGAATCCGCCTTCAAAATCGTGGGACACGGCGGGAAACAAGCGGATGACGCCTGTGTGGGACTGGATCAGGTTCTCCACGTTCATGCCGTCTTCCGGCTTGTGAATGCCGAGCCGCCGCCGCACGGTCTTGAGATAGCCCTGATGCGGTTCCCATACGTCGATCTGTTCCAGCGTGCGCTTCGCCAACTCGACCTGTTCCCGCGGCGAGTCCAGCCCGATATCGTCACCCCAGAACACCGCCGTCAGCGGCACGGCGATGTTATATTCCATTGGCTCGGCTCCGGCCACGTCGATGTATATCGGACCTTCGGGCGTATCCACGGTAGGGTACTCCGGCATGCGATCGGCTATGGACTGCCACTCAGATGCTTCGTCCTGGTCCACATTCAGGATCGCCGCCGCCCGAGCCGCCGCTCGGAGATGATAACGAATGAGGGTGATTCCGGATTGCGTATTCTTGTTCAACGCGAGATCTTTGGTGATGCCGCGATGCTCGGGCGAGACGGTGGGGAACACGTGATACAGGCCGTCGTCTTCCAGTTTCAAATAGTCCCCATAGAAGCGAGCGCCTTCACGGAGTACGGGGTACGCCTGCGTGGCGAGAAAGTCCATATCCCACGTGTACAAGAAACGCAGCCAGAACGGCCGGGCCAGCAAGGCCGTGATCTCCATGCTCTGTTCCCAAGTCACGCTGGTGTGGATCACGGATTCGGCCTTCAACGGATAATGCACGAGCGGGTACATGGCGCCGGCACAGCCATAAACCTCCCGCGCGTTCATCTGCGCCATGGGCAGCATGGTCTGAATCATGCGGAAGTACGGATCGAGCCAGTCAAACTGCCGTTGTATGCACGGGACCGTGGCGTCGACCTCGTTGAGATGAAAATCGCCGTGCCACCGTCCCGAATCCTGAAAACAAAACTTCGTGCTGTCCACAGAGCAGAGGGGAACATCGCCGTAGTACCCCGCCGGACGCACGTGATACGGGATGCCGCCCCACGGCATGTCCAGTGCGATTGCGCCGTCGGCAGACCACGCCCGGGCATGAGGTCTATCCTCGTACGCGTCGAGTTGCGCATTGTGCTCGTCCCACAAGTACGCCGTGCCGAGTCTGGCCGCTTTCTCCAGCTCAACTTTCGCCCGATTCAGTGGATCGGGATCGTCCTGCGTCGTTACAACGGAAATCAACAACGAAAATGCACCATCGATTGCGGGAAGGGTCGCCGTCGCTGCCGCGCCCGGCGCCTCGTTTATCGGGGTATGCCTCTTGAAGAGAATCGGACTCAGTTGCCCTTCTTCCGGCGCGATCATCGGCGTGCCGAGGTGACGCTCGCTCTCAGCGACATCGTACGCAGCGTCCGTACCGCTGAGACGTCCCGCGAATACCACCTGGAAACCGTTTGGGAAGGTCATTTCGGCCGGAAAATCCTGGCTCACCCAGAATGCCTGGTCATCAGTCGCCGCCTGCGGTCCCGCCAACTGTTCGAAATCAGTGGCTGCGTAGTCTTTGTTGAGCGTCGGATGAAGATCGCCTCCCGGCACGATCGTGTCCTGGTGTCGCCAGAGTCGTATCGCAACGTCCCCAGCCTCAAGCGCGACGCCTTCGCCGTCGATTACGATCAGGTTTCGCACGGCGCTGACAAAGATCCGCAGCTCGAGACGCTTCGGTCCGTTCTTGGCTATGAGCGTTGTCGCGAGGTCGCCTTGCTCCGTCGTAAGCGTTCCGCCCTCCTTGAGAAACGGCAGTTTCAGGATTGCTTGACCCACCGGTTTGGGGCAGGGGAAGTCGTAGGAGTTGTACCCCGTGTAATAGGCTCTGCCGTTGATCAGGTCGGGATCGCCCGCCCGGGCCATCCGCTCCATATCCGCCGCAGTCAGGACCGGTCGTTCCGTTGGAGGCAGGCGCCGATCCCAAACGTCGCTCTTTCCGATGCTCAGCGTGGGGCACTCGTCGGGCCCCCAGAGGATCACGCCAACATCGTCATTACTCATCCGAAGCTCGCCCGGCTCCAGGCCGAGCTTGGAACCGTCGCCAAATGCATCGCCGTTGACAACCGTGCATAGGGTGCCAATCAGCACACTGGCCATTAGTAAGACCCGCATTACCCCAATCACTGGATCCTCCCCATCGCGGGTTCCCATACCCCGCCGGTGCCTTGCCTATCCGCCACTTACACAGCAAACAGTAAGCCGCTGCTGGACATAAGGATGCGCGCTCCGCGGCAATTCGCCATTAGAAATCGATGTGAATTCCTTTCCGGAGAAATGCAGTCGCCTGTAATCGACAAGCGCTATGATATCACGAACAAC
Organism: Candidatus Hydrogenedentota bacterium; assembly: GCA_023384315.1. GTDB lineage: Bacteria > Hydrogenedentota > Hydrogenedentia > Hydrogenedentales > SLHB01 > JAHDWY01. The sequence goes on from JAHDWY010000580.1 coordinate 2,559, forward strand.
GTCCCGGGATTGACAGCACAGAGCAGCAGAAGTATACTGCGTTCTTCCCGTTGGCTTGCGGTTGCCAACTGGGTGCCGCTGCCTGGTGCCGGTAGATATCGAATTGGCGTTCGTAATCCGGCTTGCGTACGTGCGAATCAATCGAACGACTCGTCTGGATGTTCTGAGGAACATTCGGTTTGTCGCTTCAATCTTGCGGGACTGCGCTATCGTCCTGCTCCGTGGGCGTCAACCGTCGAGACGGCGCCCGTCCATAGCCTGAACCATTCTAAAACGAAGTATGGCCATTACCATCGGTCCTCGGGGAAGATGCAATGCCCTACTCGCGCAAGAAGCTTCAGAATATCGGCGTTCGCCTGACCGGTTGCACGGTACTCGCTGTGATGGTCCTCGGGTTCGAGGGCAATGCCTTCGAAGCGGTTGCATGCCTGACCGTGGCTGCCCTAGCTTCAGCACCGTACTTCACGACCATGCTGGTTCTGACGCCACTACTTTCCGCACCCGTATTGCTCAGCTTATCCGCGGGGCTGGGATTTCGAGAGGCCTTCGCCGTGCTCCCAAACCTGCACTTCGCGGGTTTCCGTGGCGCCGAGATTCTGGTGACCGCGCATTGTTTGGTCCTGCTCGAGCGCGTTCTCCAGCGCAGACTTTTGGATACGCACACTCGCCGATGGTCAGAGTTCCTCGCGAAGCATCGGTATGGTCAACTGCTCGGCTTCGTCTGCTACGTCGAGGCGGCGATCGGCGCATACGCCGCTTCTGCCGGCGTCATGCCGGCTTCGCATGCGATCGTCTGGGTGGTTACGCTCATCTCACTCGGGGTTCTTCTGGATTTAACCTACTGGTCAGCACTGCCTGAGGAATTAGTCGCACACCAGACCCGCAAGTTGGGACGGCTCTTTGGTCTCGTCGGCGCTGGACACCTGTCAGCTCTGGTTTGTGTGTGCATT
>JAHDWY010000581.1 GCA_023384315.1 Candidatus Hydrogenedentota bacterium
GGATTCCAGGAGTATTTCGCGTCGGCGGGCGCCAGGGGTACGAATTCGCCCTTCTCGCTGTCGCGGAGGAAGAGCCCTTCGACAGTTCCGACGGCGATGGACTGATTCGGACCGGCTGCGACGGAGAGGATCAAGTCGCCGGAGTGGAATGCTACGCGTCGTTTCTTCGCAGTATCTTCCCATACTTTGGACCCTGTGGCCAGAACCGACATGCCGTTCGGCCAGCGAGAGCCGTCGATGAAACGGTCATCTTCCTGCGCGTCGCCCGCGTCTCCGCGGTAGGCTTTCCCCGAGGTGCTTGCCACGAAACTGTGATAGGGCGAATTCGACACGTGCTCGAAGAAGGGCCTCACCCAATACCACGTCTGACCATCGAACTCCAGCAATTCGATGTTCTGGAGAGATGAGATGGCACCCGCGACCACGCGTCCGTCGTTCGTGAGCGCGATGCTCGTGACGTTGGCGAGTTTCGAACCGTCCGGCATTGTGTCGCCGGGAAGGCCCGCGCCGAAGGCGAAGCTCGTGCGCGCTTCCTGGGGGAATGGTTCGTTGATGATGGTCTGGGCATGGGCGCTGAGCGCGATGGTAAAAATGGCGAGATAGGACAAGAGTCTCATGTCAATTCCTCGGTACAAGTCTTTCTGCGAGTCGGAAGGCCCCGGGTAGGGCCGCAGCAGCAACTATAGAGCCTTTGGTCGTGAATTTCGAGGGCGGTCACGAATCGCCCCGCCGTACACAAATCTCGGTATCGGTATCGCTATCGGGGTCGGGTTTCTAGGTGGGGATGGGACGTGGTTTCGATACCGATACCGATACCGATACCCATATGGATTGGTGACCGCGATTTGGGGGCGCAACGGGCTTAAGCGATATTTCCTAATTTCGGAACAACTGCGGGGTGTAGGGTTCGTCGACGCTGAAGTGGACGCTGTCGGTCTCGCCGTTGGGGGTCATGCAGGTGAGTTTGTGGGCGCCGGTGCTGAGATCGAGGAAGAGATCCTTGCCCGGACCGGAGTCTCCGAGATATTTCTCGTCGATATACCAGTGGAGCGAGGTCGAGGTGTCGATAGAGGCGCGGAGTTTGATGCGATCCGCGTTAGCTTCGCGGGTCAGTACGAATTCCGCCTGGTGAGACGGCGCGAGGATGCGCAAGCCTTTGGACTGGCTGCCGTCGCCTTCGCGCGGAGAAATGGGCGAGTCGATCTTGGCGAGATTCCATCCTTTCGCGCTGGCGGGCCAGCGCTCGATGATGCGTTCATTATCCGAAGGATAATGTACATCGCACTGACGGTTCAGATAGAGCCCGGTGGGCAGGACCGCGGTTGTGGTGCGTTCGCACCAGCGTGATGCGGGCAGTCCACTTGCGGCGCAAACCTTGGTTTCGCGTAGGTTTCCATCTACGTCGGGCCACGTCGATCCGGAACCGGGTTTCAGCGAACGGAATATCTTTCCCGCTAACGGCAGTGCGGCGCGAGAACCGATCAAGCGGCTGGAGGAGCGGCCATCGTTGTTGCCCAGCCAGACGGCGACGACGTACTGGCTGTTGAAGATGATGGTCCACGCATCGTGAAGACCCGTGGAGGTCCCCGTCTTCCAGCAAACGCGGGGCGTGTATCCGGCGGCTTGCACGATGTCGCGATGAAATTCGCCCGGCAGGGGTTGCTCCATCATTTCATAGAGTGCGAGACAGGTGCTGCGCGACAACAATTCCTTTCCTTCGGAGGAGGGTTCGTCTCCGAGTTCACGCAGCGGACGCCACCGGCCCAGGTTGGCGATCATGCAATAGGCGGCCGCAAGCTCGTCCAGACGGACCTCGCAGTTGCCCAGCGTTAGTCCGAGACCGTAGTAATCAGCCGAGCGCGTGAAGGTCGTCAGTCCGGCGCTTTTCAGAAAGCGGTACATGGGTTCCGGACCGAGCCGGTTCAACACCATCACGGCGGGGACGTTCAACGACCGTTGCAGCGCGTAGCTCGCGGAGACCAGCCCGCGGTACTTGCCGTCGTAATTCTCGGGATTGTAGAGGCCGTAGTCGAGGGAATCGTCCAACAGCATTTCCGAGGGATAGAGTTGGTTCTCCTCAATCGCCAGGGCGTACGTAAACGGTTTCAACGCGGAACCCGGGGAACGTGCGGCGCGCGTCGCGTCGACTTGACCGCCGCCCGGGGTGTTGAAGAAATCCGCAGACCCGATCCGCGCCAGCACCGAGGCGGTGGGCACGTCGATGACCAACACGGCCGCGTTGGTGATGTCGTTATCGAAGGTCTTCAGCCAATCCGCGATGGCGCGTTCGGACATCTCCTGCACCCGCAGGTCGAGGGTCGTTGTCACGCGGTGCCCGGTAAGCACCCGGTCCCGATGCCACATGGCGAGGTGAGGCGCCGCTTGAGGATACTCGTTCCATTGCGCGCCGAGCCGCTGTTTGGAGACGCGCTCGCAGGTCGCAGTATCGATGAAGCCTTCATCCCGCATGCGTTGCAGCACGTGGTTGCGCCGCGCCAATGCGCGTTCGGGATGGTCGATGGGCATGAGTCCGGTTGGCGACTTCGGAAGCCCGGCCAGTAGTGCCGCTTCGGCGAGGGTCAGTTCTTTGGCCGTCTTGCCGAAATAGCGGCGCGCCGCGGCTTCGCAGCCCACGAGGTTTAACCCGTACGGCGCGGTATTGAGATAGGCGCAGAGAATTTCGTCTTTCGATACGTGCCGCTCGAGCCGGAGCGCCTGCATCGCTTGCCATGCTTTGCCGGGCAGGGAGTGCGACGGCTGACCATTCAGTTTCACGACCTGCATGGTCAGGGTCGATGCGCCCGACTCGATGCCGAGTCCGGTCACATTCTGCACTACCGCGCGGCCGACCGCGATGGGATCTACGCCGTGGTGCGAGCGGAACCGCTGGTCCTCCGTAGCGATGGTCGCTTGCACGAGGTAGGGACTGATGGCGTCGAGTTCGCGCGGGAATTGCCATTGCTCTTCCTCATTGAGGAAGGCGTACATGAGGCGGCCGTTCCGGTCGAACAGTTCGCCGGACGGATCGAGCGTGAGGTACGGCGCGGGATCCATGGGCGCAAACACGATGGCCAGGAATGCGACCAGCGCACTGATCGCGCCGGCGAGCACGGGCCAACGCGCTTGGCGTAGGAATCGGCTATGACGGAATCGACTCAGCATGACACGGACCTACACGGACCTACACGGACCTACACGGACCTACACGGACATGCACGGACATGCACGGACTATGTGGACTAGGCGACATCAGCGTTTTACCACCTCGACGGTGCCGGATTCGCCGCGGCCGTGGACGGATGCGTCGTACATGCATTCGGCTTCCACGGCGGGATACTGATAGGTACCCGGGGTGACGGCTCGCGCGATGTAGTAGAACTTGTGCGTCCCACGATCGAGTTCATCGAATGCAACTACCAGCCGATCGTCGCGGATTTCGAGATGAGACGGTGTTGCGGCGCCGTCGAAGGGACCCGTGGGGATCGCGTCAGGTTCC
>JAHDWY010000582.1 GCA_023384315.1 Candidatus Hydrogenedentota bacterium
CATCAGCAAGGCCGGCTGGCCGGAATTCTCAACGGGTTCCACTACCGGTTCAAACCGACCGCTGAGGAATTCGAACGCTGCCTGAAAGATAAGGCCCGGTGTCGCAAACGAATCGCTTCGGATTTCGATAATCCCAAATCGTTCCTTATCGGGTTCGTTGGGCGTGCGGTAGAGCAGAAGTTCAAGTTGCTGACGGAGAAGCTCGACGGGCGGCCCGTACTGGAGCACATCCTCGAATTGGACGGCGTAAACGTTTGCGTATTGGCGACGGGACTGCCGAAGTATGAGCGGTTCATCAAGCGCTACAATCGCAGGAGGAACTACTCCGCTACCGTCGATTTTCTCCCGGACAAGGCGCGGGCGATCAGCCTGGGCAGCGATCTCTTCCTCATGCCGAGCCTGTACGAGCCCTGCGGGATCACGCAGATGGAAGCCCTCAGTAACGCGACGCCCCCGCTGGTCCGCGCCACGGGCGGACTCGTGGATACGGTCATCCCCCACACTTCGCGCAACGGTACGGGCTTCATGTTTGACAGCGCCACCAGGAAGCGCGTGCTTCGGAATCTCGTTGAAACCGTCCGCGAGGCCCGGGACTTGTACTTCAACGAACCTGATCGGTACCGCGCGCTGCAAGAGCGTGGATTCAAACAACGCTTCACCTGGGCCAAGGCCGCCAAACAGTACATCTCGGAGATCTATGAACCCGTGATGCGCGGAGAACTGTCCAGCGGTTGATTCATCGCAGACCGCTGCTACGCCATGCGGGCGCGGATCGCAGCGCACAGCCACGAACGTAACCCTTCCGCCGGGATCGGTGTCTTTGCATGGGAATGGCGATACGCACCGGCTACCACGCAGCCGCGAAACCCTCGGGAGGTTCAGTGATGACCGAGCACTTCATCAATCGCCGGCGATTCATGCAAGGCGTCGCGGCAATGGGATTGGCCACCGCACTACCGGACGCAAACGCGGCACCTGACGCGCGCGAATACGGCGGGCCAAACGTTGTCGTCGTGCGCTTCGGCGGCGGGGTGCGGCGGCGGGAGACCATCGACCCGCAACACACGTACAGTCCATACTTTCTCCACGATCTGGCGAAGCGCGGCACGCTGTTCACCAACATGGAGATCGAGCAACTCGAGGGCGTCGAAACCAGCCATGGCCAGGGCACGCTCTACACGATGACCGGCCGCTATGAACGCTATCAGGACGTGGGCGGCAAGTTTCTGGGACAGCGCTTTGAATCGAAGTTTCCGACCATGTTCGAGTATCTGCGCCGGGAATACAACGTGCCGCCGCACCAGGCCTTGATCGTTAACGGCGAGGATCGCACCGACGAGGAGTTCTATTCCTTCAGCAACCATCACCTGTTCGGCGTCGAGTATCGTTCCAACGTGTTGAGCCTGTACCGATTTAAGACGTACCTGTTGCGCAGACAGATTGAAGAAGGCCGGTTCGAGGACAGCGAGCGCGCCGAGAAGACGAAGGAACTCGCGAAACTGGAAGCCTTGGACTACCGCGCGGGCGGCGAGAACCGGCAATCGCGGGAGATCGAAGCGTTCTGGGAACGGTGGCGGCAGTTTTATGGTGAAACCGGCTTCGTGAACCCGCGAGGAGACCGGCTGCTAACCGAACTGAGCCTCCGTGCAATGCGCGAACTACAGCCGCGGCTGTTGATGATCAACTACAACGACCCAGACTATGTCCACTGGGGCGATCCGACGTTCTACACCCGCGGCATCGCCGTCATTGACGAGGGTCTGCAACGACTCACGGCGGCTGTCGAGGCGGACCCCTTCTACCGCGACAACACGGTGTTCGTCGTCGTGCCGGACTGCGGGCGCGACAACAACCGCCTGATGCCGGTGCCCTTTCAACATCATTTCAATTCGAAGTCGTCGCATGAAATCTTTGCGCTGATCCACGGCCCCGGCATTTCGCGGGGCGTTACAATCAATCGAATGGTGCAGCAGGTGGACGTGTTGCCGACGATCGGCCATGTTATGAACTTTGAGACGCCCTACGCGGAGGGCCGTGTGCTCGAGGAGGCCATTGCATGAGCGCTGACATGCGGTCGATAGCATCGCGTTGGAAAGTACGTGTCCGTCGCGTGGGTGGAGTTGCGGCACGTTTCCTCACCGGCGTTGTCTTCTGCCAACGAGCAATCTTATCGCTCGTTGTCGTCGGCTGGAGCTACCGGCTCATGCAGCGAAGCGCAGCGCGGTACTGGTATCGCGCGACCGGCGGGCCGTCGAAGTGCGGCTCGTTTGCCGAGTTCGCGCAGAGCGATAGCGCAACAAAGCGTCTCGCGACGACGCCTCGCTTTGTCTTCGCGGATATTGGCGATGAAATGCCCGTGAGCTTCGGGAGAGTTCGACGCGCCGTCCGGAAGCTGACAGGCTCTCTTGTGAAGAACCTCAGGATCGGTCTGCTCGGTTTTGCGAACACCTCGGTGCTGGTTGCGCCCGCGGAAGTGCTGTGGTTCTTCGGCTGGTTCGCGGGATGGCACATCTCGTTCAACAAGGTCTACGAACAGCACGCAATTGGTCTAACCATCTCGTGGCTCGGCATCGCGTGGTTCATCGCGGCCATGCTTTACGTACCCCTGGCGCAGGTCCGGCAGGCGGTGACCGGAGACTGGAAACGCTTCTACGACTTTGGTTTGATTCGGACTCTGGTCGCGCGCCACCGACTTGCCTGCTTGATGCTGGCCGCGTTCTACGCTGTGGGTTCGCTGCCGCTCCTCATATTCAAATTCGCACCCTACTCCCTTGGCGGCATGGGCGCGGCCATGGAGACGATGTCGAATGCCGCGCTCGTTGCGCGACTCAACCAATACTTTTTCCTGACCACCTTTGTCGCCTTCCCCATCTACGTGGGCATGCGTTTGCTGGCGACTCGTATCTACGCGCGCGCCCTGCTACAGGCCGTCGCGGACGGCGCGGTTGAAATTGATTCGCTCGCGACCTTCGAGCGCGACGTACTAAGACGTTTGGGCGTCACGCAACCTGCCGATCGAGCGATGCCAGAGCCGATCGTGCGCCGGGTACCGCGCAAGGCTTGGCGCGCGGGACTCGTCACGGTGACGATCGTGCTGTGGTTCGCCGTGGTGGCGCAGGTATATGTGAGCGAGTTTTTCGTCTATCGCGGCGCGCGCGGCTGGTTGAATCAGCCCTTGGTGCAATTGCCCTGGTTCCGCTATGTGCCTGCGCACCCGGAGAATTCGGACGCTGCCACCCTGTAGGACGGAAATGATTCCCGTCCAGTCCGTTCTCGATTGATGGCGTTTCAAATGTGGACCGAACGATCGGTCTAAAGCCCGGTCTCCCGTTTGCGGACGCGGCGATCGAGAATCCCCGGGACGGGAATCATTCCCGTCCTACTGGAACCGAATATGGATATCGATGCGCGCGCACAGATATACTCCGCGAACGCAAAGCGGAGTTTTTCCCGATGCCACTTTCGCGACGACAGTTCATG
>JAHDWY010000583.1:0-640 GCA_023384315.1 Candidatus Hydrogenedentota bacterium
GGTTTCCATGATGTGGCGGTCGAAAAGCGAGCGAATGGCACGGCGATTCAGCAACATTGAATTGCGCGCGTCATGCCCCAGCACGGTTTCCAGGAAGTGACCCCGCAGATCCGCGCGCATCCATCGGTGGATGGGAATCGCGAACCCCTGCTTGCGCTGTTTGATAAGATCCGGCGGCATGATGGGGCCGATGGCCTTCTTGACGATGTACTTTGAAATGCTGCCGCGCATTTTCATGCGGAAGGGGACGGACGCGGCGAAGTCGATGATGCGGTTGTCGAGGATCGGCACGCGCGCTTCGAGGGAATGGGCCATGGTCATGCGGTCGACCTTCACGAGGATGTCATCGGGAAGGTACATATTGAAGTCTTGGTGCAACATTCGGTTCTCCGGCGACATGGACGCGGCATCTTCCACGTGTTCCTGGAACCGATCGACCACATCGTGCGCGATGTGGGTGGCCAGTTCGGGGCCGTAGAGCTCGGTGCGTTCCGCTCCTTCAAAGCAGGTTTCCCTGCGGCGAAACACGGCATCAGACTCGAGGAACGAATCGCGGCTGAAACGGCGCAGCTTGCCGACGAAGGGTGATCTCGGCGCGAGCCGGAGCGCGGTGTCGATTCCGTAACGGAGGATGGAGGGG
>JAHDWY010000583.1:650-3474 GCA_023384315.1 Candidatus Hydrogenedentota bacterium
ATAGGCGTTGACCCACCGGGTCATGCTCAGCCAGGTGTACCCCGCAAAGAGTTCGTCGCCGCCGTCGCCGGACAGGACTACCGTGACTTCCCGCCGGGCGAGTTGGGCCACGAGCCACATAGGAAGCGCCGAAGAATCGGCAAACGGTTCGCCGAAGAAACGAATAAGATAGGGCGCGGTTTCGACCATATCGGGTTTGAGTATCGCTTCCGTATGGTCTGTTTCGAAATGTTCGGCGGCCGCGCGCGCGTACTTGAGTTCGTCCATATGGGCATCGTCAAATCCGATGGAGTAGGTCTTGACCGGCGCGGCGCTGTTGACGTGCATCATGGCGACAACAGAACTCGAATCGATGCCGCCGCTGAGGAACGCGCCGAGGGGCACGTCGCTCACACACTGCATGCGGACGGCATCGCACAGAAGCTCCACATAGGTCTCAGCGGCTTCCGGCAGGCTGAGTTTGGAATCGGATTCCAGCTCGAGCGTCCAATAGCGTTCGACGGTGACTTCGCCGTTCTGGTAGACGAGCTTGTGTGCGGGCGGCAATTTGAACACGTCGCGGAAGATCGTGTCTGGTGCGGGGACGTATAGAAACGAGAAGTAGGCGTTGACCGCGGAAGGATTGAGCGCGCCCCGGATCATTCCGGATTGCATGAGGGAATCGAGTTCCGAGGAGAATGCAAGGGAGCCGTTGCGGATGGTGTAGAAGAGCGGCTTGATGCCGACGCGATCGCGCGCGAGGAGGAGGCGGTTTTTTCGCGCGTCGTACAACGCGAAAGCGAACATGCCGTTGAGATGGCCCAACGCGTCGTCGCCGTACTCTTCATACGCGCGCAGGACGACCTCTGTATCGCTCAAGGTGCGGAAGACATGCCCGTGCGTTTCGAGCTCTTCGCGAAGTTCCTGAAAGTTGTAAACCTCGCCGTTGTACACGAGGACGACGGAACCGTCTTCGTTGGCAAAGGGCTGTCTTCCGCGAAAGAGGTCGATGACGCTGAGTCTGCGCATGGCGAGGGCCACGTGGCCGCCTTGCCACGACCCGGAATCGTCCGGACCGCGGTGATCGAGGGCACGGTTCATGCGTTCGACGAGGGCCTCGTCGGCCCGGCGCTCGCGGTCGGCATTGATCATTCCGCAGATGCCGCACATGGTTCAGGCCCCCCGCCGAACGGATTGGATTAACATCTCGCGGTATAGATTCCGGTAGGCGTCAACCATGCGATCCAAACTCAAGGTATTGCGCACGTAGACCGCCGCCCGCGCTGCCATGGCGGCGCTCTCCTTTTCTCGATCCAGGACTTGCTCGATAGCATCGGCAAAGGCCGCCGCCGATCTGGTCTGCACCAGCCTGCCGGTTACGCCGTCTTCGATGACCTCGGGAATGCCGCCTACCGCCGCGGCGACTACGGGGCGTCCGGCTGCCATGGACTCGATGACGGCGTTGGGGAAACCTTCAACTTGCGAACACAAGACCGACACGCTCATGACCTTGTACAGGTCGGGCACTTCCTCGATCGCGGCGACGCGGGTGAAGCGGTCGCTCCAGCCTTGCTTGCGAACGCGGTTCATCACTTCGTCCCGAAGTGGACCGCTACCCACGAGCAGAAAATGAACGTCTGCCCGGCGGCGCATCAACTCTTCGGCGATCGCCAGGAAAAGCGCGTGGTCTTTCACGGGGCTGAAATTGGCGACCATGCCGACGACCTGCGTGTGAAAGGGGATCTTGAAGCGCAGGCGGACTTGATGGAGATCGGCCGCGCTGACAAAAGCGTCGGCATCGATGCCGTTGGGGATAACGCGATAGCGATCGAGATCCAATCCTTCCTGGGTCGCGGCAAATTCGGCGACGGCGTTGCTGTTCGCAACGATACAATCGACGAGTTGATTGGCTTTCCGTTGGACGCGGACGTGACGGGGTTTCTTCCATGTGGCGAGTTGACGCCGACTCGAAATCACGACCGGTACACCCGTTTCCCGGGCGGCGCGATTGGCCGCAAGGTCGAAACCGAACATAAACGTATGGACCACGTCCGGCCGGTGAGACCGGAAGATGTGGCGGATGCGGCGGCGCATGGTGAAATCCCACCCGCCGCTGCCATTCAATTCGTGCGCGTAGACCCCGATGCGACGCGCATCGCCCACAAGGGCGCCCGCTTCACGCGTGCAGACGACGGTCAATTCGTGATCGCGGATGAGGCCTTTCATGAGCGCGAGCAACTGACGCTCCGTGCCGCCGACCTGGAGCGTCGGAATCACGTAACAAACGCGCGTGAGCATGCCTCCAGGACGGCTCATGCGATTGCCTCCAGCGTTTCGCGCATACGCGGCGCCCACACGCGTAGGGAATAGCGATCTTCCACCGTCGCGCGCGCAGCTTCGCCCAGGCGCTGCCGCAATGCGGTATCGCGCAGTCGTTCGATTGCGGATCGCCATTGCCCGGGTGTTTCGGCGAAGAGACCGTTCTCGCCGTCGCGGATGATATCGCAGATGGCGCCGTGGGGCGTTGCGATGCAGGGGACGCCGCAGGCCATGTACTGGAGCGCTTTCAGCGCGCACTTGCCGCGGCTCCAATCGTCTTTGGGCAGGGGCATGATGCCGGCGGAGAACTGCTGAATTTCGGCGACTTCCGTTTCGAGGGACCAGGGGTGGATTTCGGCATCGGGCCAAGGGACTTGCGCGGGATCAGCGCCAATGAGACGAATACAGAGATCGGACTGATTCGACTGATCGGTCCGATCAGTCTGATCGCAATTCATAGTGATCCCGGCGGCTTCCTTCAGATGCGGCGTGGTGCTGGGGCCACCAATCCAGCCGACACAGAACA
>JAHDWY010000584.1 GCA_023384315.1 Candidatus Hydrogenedentota bacterium
GATCCTCGGTCAGGTTCTTGGCGTCCGCAAGATATGCGAGAAACGGCGCGGGGGATCCTCCAAGAACCTTTTGCACGAAGTGCCCGATGAGATCGGATACCACTTCGGTTTGTTCACCCGTCGCGGAATAGCGGAAGACACCGCGGGCTTTCGCTCGCTTCAGGAACTTCTTCGCATGAAGCCGCTGCATCACGGTCAGCACGGTCGTGCGCGCGATGGACCGGCGCTCGGCCATCACTTCCGCGATCTCGCGCACCGTGCTGCCCGGCCGTTCCCACACGGCGTTTAACACCGCCAGTTCCAGTTCCCCCAGATCTTTTCGTCGTGGCGCCATGAGTTTGAGTCACCTTACGTTGCTCGTTCTTATCTGACTACACCTGTCGTCATAAACTTACTACACGCGTAGTCACCTGTCAAGAACTTTTTTTGAATGCGCGCGTAACGTAGCGCAAGAGCCTCGAATCGGGAGGGTTACCCGATTCGAGGGAAGGTAGGATGCGGCGATGTCTCCCTTGGCACGGTCAGCTCGTGGGGTTCAGTACGAGGTCTGAAATGCTGCCTTGTTCCAATCGGATGACCCCGTCGGAACCTGCGTGAACCGCCACGTGCTGCATGGATGGACGACCGGGGAGAACAAACTCGGTGGCGCGCGCTTCGGCGCCCGTTGAATGCTGCAGTATATCCAGAATCTGCTCCGCAGTTGGCAAGCAGAGCGAGAGGTTCTTCTCCGCGCTATTGGCGATAAGCAAGGTCGGCGCGGTGTTCGTGTCGCTGGCGTCACGATGGAAGTTGCGAATGACGAGATCCTGAACCTGGAGCTGAATGATGATCAACGGGCGATCGTTGTCGGGGCCTGCTTTCGTGACTTCCACGTCGTCAACGCGCACGTTGCGAATGGCCCCCTTGCTCTTGTCGAACCGCCAGTTGTTCATATTGATGGCGTACATGCGGCACCCGCCCTTGATGTTGCGGATCGTGATGTTCTCCACCGGCTGCGTCTCACTCAAGAGACGCACGAAGGTATAGACGCTTTCCGCATACACGCCGTCGACTTGAATGTTGCGGATGGGACCGCGCGTCATTCCCAGGTTCAAACATCGTTCGACATCATCGTCGGCGTTCAACGCTACCATATCGTCGTTGGTCGTGTTCGGCGTGAGCGCGCGCAGGTTGCGCAGCACGCCGTGTTCGGAGAAACCGCCGACGTGGACGCCGTCTTGGTTCGGGCGGGACACGGGATGATCGAACTGGATATTCTCAACCGCAAAGTGTCGAACTTCCCCAAGCCTTATGGAGAAGGAGTCCGGATTGCGCACCGTGAGGTCGCGGATCTCCAGGTGGGATACGTTCACGAAATTGATGGCCACCCCGGTGCACGCGTTCGGATCGCCGTCGGAGCCGCGCGCGTTGTGCTCGTTGTTTCCGTCCCAGATGCCGCCAACCAGCGAGATGTGTGCGTTTCCAGTGTCGTGCGAACGATTGGTAATCAGGAAATCATGGACGTCCTTCGCGGCGCCATCGGCCATACGCAGCACCGCGTCCGGATGCGCGTAAAGAGTCTTGCCGGAATCGAGCAACAATGTATCCCCGATGATGTAGGTGCCTTCTGGGATGGTCACGACCGCGCTGGGACTGTCCAGTGCCCGTTGAATCGCCGGCGCATCATCGGCGACTCCGTTCCCCACGGCGCCGAATTCCGTGACCGATACCGCATAGGGCTGATCGATCGCGGCGGATATGAAGGCTGCGACCAGTGAAACGGCAACAACAAGTGTCATGATTCCCCCTAGAATGATTCGCTATTGCACGATATGAACCGGCGCAAACAGACTACCGCGTATGTGAACGACAATCCAATAACCGTTCTCCAGCGACGGATTACGTACCGAGTCGCGCTACCCGACCTTCAGCACTCCGGAACCGTTGATGCGGTCGCGCTTCAAATCCTGCAGCGCACGATTGGCCTCTTTGAGCGGATAACCGGTGACCTTGGGCCGGATCGGAATCTCCGCCGCGACTTTCAGCAGCCCGACTCCGTCTTCGCGCGTGTTGGAGGTTACGGAGTGGATGTCGCGTTCGTAGAAGATGTGGCGCTCGTAGTTCATGCTTGGAATGTCGGACATGTAAATCCCGGCGAGGGCAAGAGTGCCGCCTTTTTCCAGCGATTCCAGCGCGGGCGGGACCAACTCGCCCGCGGGCGCGAAGATGATCGCGCTATCGGCCTTCTCCGGCATGCCGTCGGTTGTCGTGCCCGCCCAGGCCGCGCCCATGTCGCGCGCGAGTTGCACATGCTCTTCGCCGCGAGTCACCACGTAGATCGTTGCGCCGCGATGTTTCGCGATCTGGAACACGATGTGCGCCGACGAACCGAAACCATACAACGCCAGCTTGCCACCATCAGGCAGACTGCAACGCCGCAGCGCGTGGTAACCGATAATACCCGCACAGAGCAACGGCGCGGCGTCCTCGTCGCGAAATCCATCGGGGATGGCGTACGCGAATTCCTCGGGCACCAGACAGTACTCCGCGAACCCGCCGTCCGCGTGGTAGCCGGTGAAGCGCGATGATTCGCACAGGTTTTCCTGGCCGCGCGTACAGAGGGCGCATTCGCCGCAGGTATGCCGAAGCCATGCCACACCGACCCGGTCGCCGGGCTTGAAGCGGCCGCACCCCTCCCCCACTTCGTCGACGTTCCCTACAACCTGATGCCCAGGGATGATCGGCAGGGTGTGCTGCGGCAGTTCGCCTTCGATGACGTGGAGATCGGTCCGGCAGATTCCGCAGCAATGGACACGCAGGCGCACTTCGCCCGCGCCGGGTGTGGGCACATCGCGCTCGACCAGTTGCAACGGCGACGATTCCATTTTCGCAATCGCGTTCAACTGCATTGCGCGCATGGCGCTATTGCCTCTGGTAGGTCCCCATCAGGCGGGACTCTTCGATGACGTGGCCTTTAAGCGCCTTCTCCAGATCTTCCCGCCCAACCGGTTTGGGCAGATCGAGGACCGTGTCCAACGCGTAAAGCGTGAAGTAGTACCGATGCGGTTTGCCGGGTGGCGGCATGGGGCCGCGATAACCAATCTCCCCGAAATCGTTCAGCCCCTGGCGGCTGCCATCGGGCAACTGTTCCTGAGTGGGCACGGCCTCGGGGAGCTTTGACGCATTTGCCGGAATGTTGTAGATGACCCAATGGTCCCACGTGCCCATAGGCGCGTCGGGATCATCGCAAGTGAGTGCAAAAGAGGCTGTGTTCGGTGGTGCCTCGATCCACTCAAGCGGCGGCGACACGTCGAGACCCTCACCCGTGTACTTCTTGGGGATTTGTTCGCCTTCAAGAAACGCGGGGCTCGTTACCTTGAGCAAAATCGTTTCTTCGTCACCGGGAAGAGCGGCCGACTCCTCGGCCACACTGGTGCGGTCGCAGGAACTGTTGATGAGGATGGTCAACACACCGGTAAGA
>JAHDWY010000585.1 GCA_023384315.1 Candidatus Hydrogenedentota bacterium
CTGGCAGGCGATTCGGCGAAACGCGCAGGGCAACGCCGTTGCCGCGCAGCTTCCCGACGGGCTGCTTGTCTGCCGGGTCACGGACCACACGTCCGCGATTCAGAAGACGCTCGAGGAAGCCAAGCCGGACATGATGCGCGACATACTCTATGCGCGCATGATGGACATGCTGCGGGAGCAGCGAGGTGTCGAGATCTACGAAAACAAACTGCCCGATCCGTCCATGTACGAGTCCGGTCAATCCATCATCCAGCAGCAGCGTCCATCGGTAGTAGGCGGTTGACCGGTCACCCGTCCGCTTCATTGGAGTCGTTAAGCGATTCCATGGCGGCATAAAGCGGCTCTTTGTCCGCTGCAATGTCGTATTCCAAATCGATGTAGCGCAGGACGCCTTCCTTGTCCACCAGGAAGACGGATCGTTGCGCGTATTGATTCTCCCCGCGCTCCATCAGGGGCACGCCATAGGCTTTCACAATAGCCTGGTCCGGATTGCCCAATACGGTGAACGGCATGGTGAACTTATCCCGGAACAGGTCGCTGTCCTTCTGCTCGTCCGTGCTGATCGCGATGACTTCCGTATCTATTCCCTGGAGTTTCTCGATGTCATCGCGGTATCCGCACAACTGTTTCGTACAACCCGGCGTGTCCGCCTTGGGGTAGAACGCGATGAGCACGTTCTTCTTACCCTGAAAATCGGAAAGCTTCTGCGGTATTGAGTCGCCTTGCGTTGCCGCTTCCTCTTTGGCTTTCGGCAGCGCAAAGTCCGGCGCCTGGTCTCCTACCTTCGGCGCCTCCAGCGTCTCCTTTGACTTATCTTCCGCCAACGCCGCGACCGTCGCACTCAAGGCGAACACCGCGCAGACCGCGATCTGAATTCTCGTAAGCATAGGTGCATTCCTCCACAGTTGATAAGGGTCAAGCAAAGGTCACCGGGACAATAGCTAGATTCAGAATAGCATGAAATCAAAGGCAAGAATTGCTGTAGCTAATGGGTTAGACGTACAAATCAAAGCGGCGTTGCCACCCGCGCGGTAGCGGGGGCGGGTCGAAGCGGACGCTGGACTGTCGTGGGCGCCACAGCGGCGGCCGCAGTTCGTTTGGCTCGGATATAGTCCTCAATGGCAATGGTCCGGCTGACTACGGCGAGCGCCACGAGGAACCAATACGGCTCCATGATGCGGACGATCAGAAAGGAGATCGTTCCTAAAGAATGTACAATGAGCGCTATTGTCGCCACGAAGGCCCCGAGCGATACGCCGCGCGCCACCCAATCGCTGGACCATTGATAGCCTTCACGTGTGGTTTTCAATTGACGTATCTGGAGGAAGATGAATGCGATGAATCCCAGAACACCGGATTCGATGAGGACTCGCGCGTACTGACTGTCGAGCACGCGATCCCAGGACACGCCGCCGCCCAACCACGGCCAGACACGGAGATTGTATCGGACTTTCTGCCAAACGTAGATGCGTTCGTGCGTGGACTTGTCCACTTCAAGGCCGGTCTCGTATCCGCCGATGGCGACTTCCTTGCCGCTGCCGCGTTGGAATGTGTAGTTGACGCGGTCTTTCACGTCTTCCGGCATGATGAATGGAGATGCAATCAAAACCGCGGCAACGGCAACGATAATAGACATCCTGCGCGAAACAATACCTAGAGCAAGCAAACCTGCGATAAACGCGAGGTACGACGCGCGCGACAAAGTAAACAGAAATGGAAAGAACGGAACTAGTGCGAGGAGCAGCATGGCCCGGCGCAACGTTGGAGTCGGGGCCTGGGTATAGAGGGACGCCGCGACGCACATCGCCATGACCAAGTAGCCGCCGAGGGTGTTCGGCTCCGTGCCCCCCTGCTCGAACGGCGCGCTCACGCGTTCCATGCCAGTGAGAAACCGGGTATACAGTCCGAACAGCGACACGATAATTGCCACGCCAAAAAACACAACGAGCTGGCTTCGCACCTGGCGCAGGTTTCGAACGGCCGTACCCACGAGTATGAAGATCATGTAGAACTCGGCCATCTTCAGCAGTGTGAAGAGCGCCTCCTTCTTGTCGAACAGTGGAAGCGAAGCTCGGAAGGCGAACATGGTCGATAAAAGACAAACGCCGTAGTACAGGCCAATTGCGGGGTTGATCGGGCTGGGTATCCAGATCGCCCTGTCGCCTTCAAAGGCGGTCTTTACCAGCACCCCGACAAATACGACGATGATTAGCCCGTCGTTGTAGCGGAGGTTCAGAATTCGATTGCCCATGCCGACTTCGCCCGCCTCAATCTCGGGAGAGAGGAGCATGGCGATAACCAGGAAGAACACGCCCAGCTCGACGCGCAGGATGGTAAGGCCGAAGATGAGAAGACTAACCCCGACCGCGATGGTGACGGTAAGGTTCTGGAAAACCGTGTGGAGAACGAGCAGCCCGATAGCCGACGCCAGCATGAAGGCCACGAAGAAAGGAAATTCGACGTGACTTTCGGCAACTTCACCGCGCCCTACGCCGTACTGGGACCGCTGAAACAGCGCCACTGGTTAGGTCTCCAACAACGAAAAAACCGGGATTTCAAACCCGCGCGCATCGCCCGTACGGGCGATCAGAAATAGTACCACCGCTTCGGTTTCTCTGACGCGGATTCGTCGTAGTAGTAATAGTAATAATAGTAGTGGCGGCGGGTCGCCTTGAGGTTGTTGAGCACAACGCCCGCAATATTCGCGCGGGCCGTCTCGAGAAGTTTCTTCCCGCGCATGACCGTCTCACGCCGCGCGTGGTCGGCGGAGACCACGTGAACCACCGTATCGACTTCGGTCGCCAGCAGAACCGGGTCGGTGACGACGAGCATGGACGGCGCATCGCAGATGACCAGATCAAACTCGGCGCCGAGCTGTTCGAGCAGTTTTTTCATGCGATCCGAGCCGATCAGTTCCGACGGGTTTGGCGGCACACGGCCGCTGGAAATGATCCAGAGGTTCTCCACGCGGGTTGGACGTATGACCGTGTGCACGTCGTACCCCTCGCGGAGAACGTCCGCCAGGCCGGGTCCCCGTTCCATGCGCAACACGTGGTGTACGTGGGGCCGGCGCAAGTCCGTGTCGACGACGAGCACGCGTAATCCGCTGTCCGCGAAGGTGACGGCCATGTTGACGGCTGTTGTCGTCTTGCCCTCTGCGGGAACCGAACTGGTGACCATGACGGTCTTGGGTTTCTGATGAAGTGTCGCTAACTGACAGGTCGTGCGCAGGGTGCGGTACGCTTCCGAGATGGGGGATTTGGGATCGTGCTGCGACACAATGCAGGCATCCACGTTGCCTTCGTCCGTCATCACGACATAGTCGCCGCGCCGCTGCGTCTTGGCCTTTCCGAATCGCATCTGCGGAATCGTGCCGATAACATCCAAACCGATGTAGTCGGTGACGTCTTCGATGGAACGAATTGACGTGTCGTTCATTTCGGCCATTACCG
>JAHDWY010000586.1 GCA_023384315.1 Candidatus Hydrogenedentota bacterium
TCGTCATCGTGAAACCCAACGGCGATCCGGTGTTTCATCTCGCGGTCGTCGTGGACGATGCGACCATGAAAATCTCTCATGTGATCCGTGGCGACGATCATCTTACCAACGCCGCACGACACGTCATGCTCTTTGACGCTCTCGGCTCCGCGCGTCCCGTGTTTGCCCATCTGCCCATGGTGCTGGACGAGCGCGGCAAGAAGTACAGCAAACGCGAGCACGGCGCCAATGTCCTCGACTGGCGCGCGGACGGGTATCTCCCCGAAACGATGATCAACTACGTCGCGCTGCTGGGCTGGCGTCCCTCGGAAGAGGACAAGGAATTCTACACGCGCGAAGAACTGGTCGCGGCTTTCGACGAGCGCCGGTGGGGCAAGTCCGCCGCCAAGTTCGATCTCAAGAAACTCCAGTGGCTGAACGGGCAGCACATCCGCAGCTTGTCCGTCGACGACCTGATGAATCGTGTGCGGCCCATCCTCGATGCGGCAGGACTCGATACCACGACGAAATCGCCGGAGTTCCTCGCGCAGATGGTTGCCATCTGTCAGGAGAAGTTGGCGACGCTCAATGACATCGTGCAGCAGTGCGACTTCTTCTTCGTCGAACCGGCCGAGTACGACGAGAAGTCCGTGCGCAAGCAGTGGGACAAGGACGACGCCGTCGAGCGAATGGAAGCGATTGTACGGGTCATGGAATCCGTCGATGCGTGGGACCATGACACCCTTAAAGCGGCGTACGAGGCACTCGCCGAGAAGAGCGGTACCGGTCTCGGGCAGCTCGTGCATCCCACGCGCCTTGCGTTGACCGGCAAGAGCGTGGGTCCGGGCCTCTTCGAGTTGACAGCGCTATTAGGCAGGGAGACGTCCATCGCGCGCATGCGGAAGGCGATGGACTACGTGAAGCAGTTGAAGGAGAACCCGCAGTGAATTCCGTAGTCGTAGGGATTGACCTGGGCGGAACGAATGTAAAGACGGCGGTCGTGGCGCGCAACGGGCGGATGCGGGGCAAAGACTCGCGTCCTTCCCGCGCCGACGATGGTTTGGACGCCGTTGTCGATACCATGGTTGCCAGCGTCGAGCAGGCGCTTGAGAACGCCGGCGCGGACCCGAGCGACATGCTCGCCGTCGGTGTTGGCGCGCCGGGTCCCATGAATTGGCGGACCGGCATCGTGTTCAGCCCCCCCAACTTGCCGGGGTGGAAAGACGTGCCGCTTGCCGACATCATGTCTGAACTCCTGATGGTCCCGGCCTACGTCGACAATGACGCGAACGTCGCATGCTGGGGCGAGTTCTGGTCCGGCGCGGGCACGGAAGTGGATTCCATGGTCTGTCTCACGCTCGGCACGGGCGTCGGCGGCGGCATCGTCGTGGATGGCCGCCTGGTTCGGGGCATCGACGGCACCGCGGCGGAGATCGGCCACTTAAACGTTATGCGCGATGGCCGGCAGTGCAATTGCGGTGCGAAAGGCTGTCTTGAATGCTATGCCTCCGTGAGTGGGATGGAACGAACCGCGCTGGAAGGCATTGAAGCAGGACGGCCGACCATCCTGACGGAGATGTGCGGAGGCGATCTCGACAAGATCGACGGTAAAATGATCTCGGACGCCCTCCAGAAGGGCGACGAGTTCGCGGCATGGGTGATGACCGAAACCGGCATCTGGCTCGGCACCGGCATCGGCAGTCTCATCAACCTGCTCAACCCCGAGATGGTCGTTCTCTGCGGTGGCATGATCGCCGCGGGCGAGGCCCTCTTCAGACCCGTCCGCGAAACCGCGCAGGCGCAATCGTTCGATGTCCCTGGCGCGCGCGCACAGATCGTTCCCGCTGGCCTGGGTCCCGACTCGGGCGTTATCGGCGCCGCCGGATGCGCATTACAACGCTTTGAAGAGGAGAACTAAGGGGCCTGAGCACGAGTCAAGTAAAATGGGTACCGTACAACGACACTGCGGATGAGGGGAACATCCCCCGTTATCCCCCTTCAAAGGGGGAATGACAGAACCTCGACGCGGTTGGTCTACCGGTTGGCAGCCCCACATGCCTTGCTCGGTCTCGGGGCCAAGCCGCAACGCGTAGCGTTGCGTACGATTCCTTTGAAGGGGGATAAAGGGGATGTTAGTGCTTCACCCATGTTAGCGTTCGTGCCGGGCAAGCAGAGCAAAGTGTTCCAGCGAAAGGACAAGAAGTGATTGCCATCGTAGACTACAAAGCAGGCAACCTCACCAGCGTGCGGTTGGCCCTGGAATACCTCGGCGTGGAGTGCGCCATCACGCGCGATCCCGCCGCCATCGCAAACGCGGACCGCGTCATCTTCCCCGGCGACGGCGCCGCGGCGTCGGCCATGGAGCACTTGAACGAGCTCGGCCTCGTCGCGCCGCTCAAGAGCGCGGTTGAGCAGGGCAAGCCGGTCCTCGGTATCTGCCTCGGCACACAAGTCATCTTCGATCATTCCGACGAAGACGGCGGCGTCGATTGCATGGGCCTCATCCCCGGCAACGTGCACCGGTTCAAACCGAAGGATCCCCTCTGCAAGATCCCGCAGATGGGATGGAACACGATGCGGTTCAAGTGCGAACACCCGCTGTTCCACGATGTCGAGAACGACAGCGAGTTCTATTTTATTCACAGCTATTATCCCGCGCCTGCTGACGCGTCGCACGTCACGGGCGAGACGGAGTACGCGGACGTGACCTTCGCCGCCGCGGTGTGCAAGGACAATCTCTTCGCGACCCAGTTCCACCCGGAACGCTCCGGCCGGATCGGAATGCGGTTACTCAAGAATTTCACGGAGTGGGACGGATCATGCTGACCAAACGCATCGTGCCCTGCCTCGACGTGCGGAACCGCATCGTCACGAAGGGCGTAAAGTTTCAGAACAACATCGACCTCGGCGACCCCATCGAGATGGCGGTCCGTTACAGCGACGGCGGCGCGGACGAGTTGGTCTTTTACGACATCACTGCGTCTGCTGAGCGCCGCTCCATCGACATCGGCATGGTCGAAGAAGTGGCAAAGGTCATACACATCCCCTTCGCCGTCGGCGGCGGTATCGAGAATCTCGACGACATGTACAAAGTGCTTCTCGCAGGCGCGGAGAAGGTGTCCGTCAACTCGCTCGCGGTCAAGAATCCGAAGATCATCGGCGAAGGGGCGCGCATCTTCGGTTCCCAATGCATCGTGCTCGGCATGGACCCGGTCCGCGCTGAGGATAAATCGAAGTTCCCGAGTGGCTACGAAATTACTACGCGCGGTTTCCGCGAACGCACCGGCATGGACGCCCTCGATTGGGCCAAGCGCGCCGAAGACTTGGGCGTGGGGGAGATTGTCGTCAACTCCGTCGATGCCGATGGCACGCGCGACGGCTTTGAGCTGACGCTGACCAAACTCATCGCGACCAACGTGGGCATACCGGTCGTTGCGTCCGGAGGCGCGGGCACACCGCAACACCTCG
>JAHDWY010000587.1 GCA_023384315.1 Candidatus Hydrogenedentota bacterium
GCTACATGCCTCGATCTCGATTTCAATACCGGGTACGATGTGAGGTAAGAACCAGAAGGGGACCTCCGATGTCGATATCGTTTGCTACTTTGATTGCCATTGCCACCGTCACGATGCCGCCGGTGTCGTTTCTGGATCAGCACGATCCCGTCTGGGATAAAGCGCCGGTCCGCTGGCTCGAGGGGATCCCCCTCGCGAATGGCCACATGGGCGCCATGATCTGGGGTGATGGCGCGCCGCTGAAGATCACGCTCGACAAGTACGACGCCTGGGAAACGCGGGAGAAGCCGTTGAACGGCATTACGTACGCCCGGATCCGCGAACTGGTCGAAACGAACCAGCGCGAGGAAGCCGAGCAGATCATGCGGACCGAAGCAATCTACGGCGACGATCCGCACCCCACGCGTCTCCCCATGCCGCGCCTGGAAGTGGATTTCGGCGGCCCCGTCGAGTGGATTGACGCTCGGTTGCGGCTGCGCGACGCGACGGTTGCGCAGCGGCTGACGGTGGACCGCGAACGGATCGCGATGACGTCGCGGGTGAATGCGGAATCGAACGTCTTGTCCATCCTGTTGGAGGGTGGCGCTGCTGCGAACGCCGCGTTTCGCGTCTCCCTGGATCACCTCGACGCCGGCGCGAAGGAAACGTTGAAGCGCTGGGGCTATCCGGAGCCCGAAGTGTCTGCCGACGACTCCGGCGGTACCTTCGTGCAACGGACGCCCGCAGGCTTGGTCTACGCGCTCGCCTGGCAACGCTCGCAGTTGAGCGACGATCGCGTGCAGTTTCTTTTGTCCATCATGTCGTCCAACGACGCCCCCGCGCCCCTCGCCGCTGCGCAGTCGGCTTTGGCATCCTTCGACGATACGGCGGACGTGGCGCACGTGAACTGGTGGGAAAACTTCTGGACGCGCTCCTACCTCACTATCCCCGACGCGCGCTTTGAAGCGCTCTACTACATCGAGATGTACAAGCTCGCGTGTTCGTCGCGACCGGGCGGATTGCCGGTCACGCTGCAAGGGCTATGGACGCTGGACGGAGGCATGCCGCCCTGGGCCGGCGACTACCATCTTGACATGAACGTGCAGCAGTCCTATTGGCCCATCTACACGGCGAACCGGCTGGAACTGGGCGAACCGTTGTATCGCGCGTTCTCCGGATGCATTCCGCGATGGCAGGAACAGTGCCGCGAGTTCTTCGGGTTCGACGGGCTTTGGTCAGGCTGCGCGATCGGTCCGAAAGGCGAACGCATCTACGGCTATTCCGGCGTGGAACTGTGGCCGGGCAATGCCGCGTGGCTGGCGCATCATTACTGGCTGCACTTCCTGTACTCGCAGGACACGGCGTTCCTTCGCGAGCAAGCTTTGCCCATGATGAAAGGCTGTTATCTCACATACGCGAACCTCCTTGAACCGGGTGACGACGGCAAGTTGCACGTGCCCCTCAGCTATTCGCCCGAATACGGGGAAGGCGGGTTCAGCGCGTATACGAAAGACCCCAATTGCGATCTGGCGCTGATTCGTTTCCTCGGAAACGCAATTCTCGAGTCCAATGCCATCCTTGAAACCGAAGACGAATTGACGGCCCGTGTCAACGAGGTGCTCGCTAACCTGACTCCTTACGTCCGCAGCGGCAACCGCTTGCTTGTCAGTGCGGACACGCCGCTGGCCCACTCGCACCGGCACCATTCCCATCTCATGGCCATTCACCCCCTGGGTTTGATCAACGTGGATGGGTCGGACGATGACCGCGCCATCATTCGCGATTCCCTCCACGAGATTCGCGTGAAAGGCACGGGCGAATGGACCGGCTGGGCCTTCCCGTGGATGTCGCTCATCGCATCGCGCGCGGGTTACGGCAACATGGCCTGGCAGATGCTCGACATGTATGCGAACGCCTTCATCAAAGCGAATACCTTTCACGTGAACGGCGACCCGCGCATCTTCGGCGTCACGCTCTTCGACTACGAACCCATGACGCTCGAAGCCGGTTTCGGATCGGCAGCCGCAACCATGGAAATGCTCCTGCAATCCTGGGGCGGCCGGATTCGCTTGTTCCCGACCATGCCGGATCGCTGGAGCGACGCCTACTTCGAGAATCTCCGCGCCGAAGGCGCTTTTGTCGTGACGGCCAAGCTCGAAGACGACGAAGTCGTCGGCGCCGTAATTGCATCGGAAGCGGGATTGCCGTGCGAGTTGGTAAACCCCTGGCCGGATGCGAAGGTACTCGTGACTCGATTGGATGTAGAAGAACCTGCCCAAGCGTTGGAGGGCGCAGTCATCCAGTTCGAGACCGTCAAGGGCGGCCGGTACTTCCTGACACGCGAGGGGAGCAACACAACGGCCGATATGCTCGCACCACCTGATTTCGAGCGAAATGAGCAGGACCAGAACTTCTACGGGCTGAAACACCTGCCCAGATTCTGAAACAACCAAAAAAGAGATCGCGCCTGTCCGCGCCTGTCCGTGTAGGTCCGTGTAGGTCCGTGTAGGTCCGTGTCAAATCGCAAGTTGCAAATTCGCCCGGTCCATGCGACCATGGGTCCTCATACTCGGACTGGTCACGGCACAAGGGAGAGCACCCATGGCGCACGCGCATAACGACATCGATCGGCGGAACTTCATGAAGACAGGTATTGGCGTGGCGGCCGCTGCATCCGCCCTCGGCGCGGGCACGGCTCGCGCGCAAGGCGCCGGAACCAAGACCATCACATCCGACCTGCAGATCCCCGTCCGCAAATTCGGTAAGACGGGCTACAGCTTCCCCGTGCTCGGCCATGGCGGCTCGGCCATGATGGAAAAAGAATACGCGTACTACGGGCTCGACAATCCTCCGACTTTCGAGGACCGTGTGAAGATGGTCCGCGACGCCTTCGAAAAAGGCATTCGCTATTTCGACAACGCCCGCATCTACCAGGAAAGCGAGAGCATCATGGGCGAGGCGCTCCACGACGTGGCGGACCAGCTTTACTTCGCGTCCAAAGTGCTCGTCGGCGATCCGTCGGAAGTGCGGCCCAGCGTCGAGAAGTCGCTGGAAACCCTGAAAATGGACCGCATCGACTGCATGCAGATCCACGGCCCCTCTATCGAACGCCTCAAGTTCGAAGGGGCCATGGGACTTTATGAGGAACTGGTGAAGCTGCGCGATGAAGGGCTCGTCCAGTTCATCGGGTTGACGGGCCACAACGCCTTCGAAGAGATGTACAAGATGATCGACACCGGCGGTTTCGATCAAGTGCTCATCGAATTCGGCTATTTCCGGAAGGGATACAACACGCGCCACTCCGATACCTCCATGGAATGGCGGGAAGCTTGCGTCGCCCGCGCCTACGAACTCGACATGGGTATCGTCGCCATGAAAGTGCTCGGCGCGTGGATCTTCAACCACAACGCACCGAACGTCGTGCCCGATTACGACTCCGACGCTGTCGCCAAACTTC
>JAHDWY010000588.1 GCA_023384315.1 Candidatus Hydrogenedentota bacterium
TTCAAAGAGATCATCCGCGCGACGCAGTTCCGCACTCCAATCGTGCTTGAACGTTTCGCACCAGTGACGCAACGCTATCAGCAGCGACGTGATGTAGCCTTCGGGATCCGACTGCGGATCGTATGCGTCCGCGTGATACCCGTCGGCTTTGGCGCGCAGCAGGATAGCCTCGCGTGCAAAGCCGAGCATGGTGTCTCGAGTGCTCATGGAGCCTCTCCATCTTTGCGCCGTCCCTGGACGCACTGCATCGCACGCCGCCGGAGGGCCCAGTACTCGCGCGCCCGTTCCAGGTTCGCTCGATCGATTACCAGCCGGCCTTGCGCGCCCTCCTTCAGACTGACGCAGGGCTGGCCATATAGGAGCGGCCACTCGAGGTAACGGCCCTCTGCGGCGCAGAACCCGTGTTCGGGATGCTCAATTGTCGCGCCGTGCTCGCCTTCGAAAGGTACGCCGCGTCCGATCTCATCGCATAGGATGGACCCGGCATCGGTGGATGCGGAGTAGTAGACCATCGTGTGGCCCTGGGGACCGTCGTCTTCTTCGTCTGGAGTCCCATAGGCCTTTGTGATGACTACAGCGTCGGGTGAGGCCACCAGAATGCGGACATAGGCCGTGTCGCTCATGAGGCGTCTCCTCGGGCGCCTTCGCCGTCCGGAGCAGACGGATGAATCGGTCCGTCAGGCTGGAGACGAACCGCATTACGAAGCGAGTTGCTCACCGTCTGTAGGAAGGTCTTAAGTTCCTCCTGATTGGGTACCTCCTTGGTGCGCCGATTCACTTCAGCGACCAGCGCGCGGCAGAATTCCATCAGCGCAGCGAAACAAACGGAGTGATCTTCCGCAACAAATCTCTGCGCTTCCCCGTCCGAACGAAACCGGCTGCAGGAATCGCAACGCTGGAGCTCCAACGCAGAGGCGGTTTCGTTGAACATGAGCAGCCAGCCGCGGCCGGCACACGCCGAACATCCATCGGACGCCCTCCCGGCCACATTGTTTTCCGCGGGGCGCCGGGCGGGATAGTCTTTGAAGTACTCCTCCTCGAGTACTTCAGCAAACTGTTCGCGCAACGCGTCCACGTCGAACGACGGTTGCCAGAGGTCGAAGGTCGTGCCGTCGTCCAGGTGAAGCGTGGTTGCGATGCACTGCACTTCGTTGGAATACGACACGTCGACGATGGTCTTCCCTTTGAGCATCGCGGTGATCTCGTCCAGATAGGCTTTGCCCGTGTCTGAGCGTAAGAAGCGCTCGCAATCGTTCATGTTGCAGACATCGCCCATGGTTTAATCCTCCCCTCCGTTCAGCGCTCGTCGCAGGACCGGTGCGATCTCGTCGTAATCGTGCCAGGATCCGTCGATGGACATGCCTCGCTCAAAGCGCAAAAGGTTTTCCAACAATTGCCGCTCGTCTTCCGTGGCTTCGGCAGCCGCATTGGCTAGAAGTCCGAGCGGATCTGCGGGAACTTCGTGTTCGGCGCGGGCGTCGGTGTAGCTGCGGACGTAGTCGTCGCCGATACGCCAACCCCAACTCGCGCCATCGTGGGCCGCCTCGAACTTGGTTCGGGTCAGGAAAGCCCGGTTGCTCATGGCGTGCTCCTTTCTGTCTTGTTTCCCGTTTGGTTGTTGAGTTGCCAGAAGAAGGCGCTGTACTGCTCGTAGAGCGTGCCCAACGACAACTCCTCGTCCTGGAACCGGAACTGTTGATGGTTGTCCAGGTGCATGGTGGTTGCGATACCGCCGTCGGTTGCCGCAAACGTGACACGACGGATGGTCCGGCCTTCGAGGTAGGCGCTGATGCTTTCCAGCACGGCGCCTCCTTCGGAACTGCGCTGGAAGGCGCGGGCGTCTTTCACGCCCCGGTAGGCGAACATGGCTGCACTCTCCCTTCATGGAATGACCGCACCGTACGGTTGTCTACCGTGATGCGCACAGTGTCGTAATACGGGTCCATCCACGCGCAGAACTTGTCCAGGACTTCCTCGAAAGTCTTGGGGGTGTAGTCCAGCGTGAGGCAGCTTCGCGGATGCTTTGCGTCATGCTGTTGGAAGAAACCGCCGGTGAACCCTTGGTCCAGGTAGTGCTCCAGGGTGAACTTGGCCCGCCAATTGAAGATGGAGTTGGCGTGGCCCCATTTCCCGGGTTGGTCCACGAGTTCCATGAAATGGCGCGCCCGTTCGAGGACGGCTTCCGGGGTTGTGCTGCGCTGGGCCCAGCCAATGTACTCACAGGACCCCAGTCCGAAGGCTTTGCTCCAGTGGCCGGTCACGATGCGCCACACGGTGGGCCGTTGGTCCGCCCAGGCGATGACGCGGGCCAACGCCGGGTCGGCCGTGCGAATATCGTGGCGCACGTCGGATTCGTAGGTCCGGAGTGAGACGACTTGGTCGATGGTTTTCATGGCCGCCTCCTTACTCAATACTCTTCGGGGAGCAGCAAGGTGGTCGCCAGGCGGGTCCCCTGCTCATCGATAGCGGCATCCGTGATAATCCACAGCTTGGATTCGTCGGGCAGCAGATAGGCGCTCAAGATCCGTGCGCCGGATTGCAGCGCGTCCTGATTGGATTCCTTGTCCTCATCGCTGAGGTTGCCCCAGTCGCCAGAAGCGTGCCGTTGAATGTAGTCCAGACCGGTGGTGTGATTACGGGTCAGGGCGTCCAGGGCACCAGGTGTGGCTACGACCTGGCCGAGTTGGAACTGCACGTTGATTCCTGTACTCATGATTCTTTCCTCCATACATGGTTGTGGCCCGGAAGGGCAGACTTCTCCCTTACCGGGCCTTTGTTGGTGAATGGGATTGAGTGTTTGACGGGGGCGACGGCCGGTTAAGCGGTGATTGATGTCTGTTTGAGGGTCTCTGCGGTATCCAGGATGAGCTGAACGCAGTTGCAGGTGGTGTCCAGCACCTCGATACACGCCCTTACAGGAGAGATTCTCGCATCCACGGCATAGCGCTGGATGTATTCGTAGGCGCCGCCAAGGTCGGCATCATAATCCAGTCCATGGCAGCTGAGGAGAATAGCTGAACCCAGTTCGGCCACGATCTCTTTGTGCCACTTTTCGCCCTTGAGATTCGTGAGACGGTGGTCGGCGGCGTGAACCAACTCGTGGCACCACGTAGCGAGGTTCTCCACGCCGAGCATGATGGCCTGGTTGCCGTTCCCGGAATACCGGAAATACCCCAAGGGATCGGCGCCGCGGTGGGAGTAGGACCCAACGTTGATGTCCCAGGCCTGGGCCACTTCAATCAGGGGCAGATCCTTGACCCAGGTTTCGTAGCGATCGCCGGATTCCGGGAGGGCATCGCCTTCGGTTTCCTCGACGGCAAACACGGGAACAGATCGGAATCCGTACAGGATTTGGCGACGTGCTTCCTCGCCATTTTCCAGTCGCTCCCGGATCGTCTTGAGGCACGGGGCCAAGATCCAGATTGCCGT
>JAHDWY010000589.1 GCA_023384315.1 Candidatus Hydrogenedentota bacterium
CTTCGCGTCTTGTAGCTGTGAAGCTTGCGCAACATGGCCACAAATCGCGGCTGGTACTTGATAACCAGATTGGCCGTCTCTTGATCGGAACATTCAAAGGTTACCTTGTACAGCAGCGTCGAGGCGAGCATATTCTCGGAAGGCATGATTACGGTTACATACGCTTCTTCGAACGACACCGGGATTGTATTCAAATTCTGCGTGGCCGTCTGTTGGGTGGGATCGGCATTCAGCCGCGGTTGAACCACGAACCGGAACACGAGCAATCCCACGATCGCGAAGGTCATAATGATGCCGATCACAACGCCCAGCACCCGTAAAATCGATCGCTTGCCTTTGGCGCCTTCTTCCGGCGCAGCCCCTTCTTCTGGTTCAGCCATTAGATCCCACCTGGCAGTCGATTGGGAGCGTCTTCCGGTGCGCCGGCGCCCGGCGTTGGCGGAAGCGATCCATCCACAATCGCCTGAATCTGATCTTGCGTTTCATCCGAAAAATCGCCCCGCACGCGAATCTGCACGCGGCGATTCAATTGCCGTCCTTCTTCCGTCGCGTTATCACCCACCGGCTGCGACGGGCCGCACGCGATGACTTCGGTCTCGGCCTGCGGAATGCCGCCGGGCCCCGTCATTTGTTCCATCACATTCTTCGCGCGATGGTAGCTGAGATCGTAGTTGTCCTCGTACCGGCTGGTGTCGCTCAGCGGAAGATTGTCAGTATGTCCCCGAATCTCGATGCGTTTTCCGGGTATCTCTCCGAGCGACGCGGCCAACCCGTTGAGTACCTCGTACGCTTCCGGCTTCAGCTCGGCGCTACCCAGGTCAAATAGCACGCGATTCGGCAGGTTGATCTCCAACCCTCCCTCGCCATCGTACTTAATCTCGATGTTGTCTTCCAAACCCAGGAGTTGCAGCCTGCTTCGAAACTCCCGCGCGGCTCGCTCGATGCTCCGCGGCGTGCGGCTCTGCGCTTGCGCCATGTTTCTCAGGATTTGAGCCACAGTCATATTCTGTGGAAGTACGCCAAACGCGCCCTGTACGGAGATGATGGCCTGGGTGATCTTCTTCTGGTCCAGCGTGGAGAACGATATCAACAGAATGAAGAACGTGAGCAACAGCCCCATGAGGTCACCATAGGTAACCATCCAGGCTGGTGCACCGGGTTCGCCCTCTTGTTGTTTCTTTTCTCGCGCCATCGCTCTACTTGTTCGCCGACGCTTGGTCGCGCATCGCCGGCGAAATAAACGCCTTCAGTTTCTGTTCCACGATCCGGGGGTTATCCCCGGACTGAATCGAGAGGATTCCTTCGATAATGACTTCTTTCGTCAGCAACTCGTTGCTGGTGCGCACCTTGAGCTTCCCGGCCGCCGGCAGGAAAAGCACGTTGGCCAGCAAAGCGCCATATAACGTCGTAAGCAGTGCCACGGCCATACCGCCACCAATTTTGGACGGATCATCCAGTGTCGTAAGCATCTGAACCAGCCCGATCAGCGTTCCAATCATGCCGAAGGCCGGCGCGTAGGTGCCCATCGCGGTCAACACGGATTGGCCCAGCGCGTGCCGGTCCTCCATGAACGCAAGTTCCGTGGTCAGAATATCCTTGATCAGCTCCGGCGCGGTCCCATCGATGGCGAGCTGCACGCTCTTCTGGAGGAACTCATCGCCCGCATCGCCCGCGTGACTCTCCAACGCGAGGATTCCTTCCCGCCGGGCAATAGTGGCGAAGCCCACCAGTTTCTTGATGAGTGAATCGGGCGTCACGGTCTTGTGGAAGAAGGCGTTGCGGAGGGTGGACATTACGCTGAGCACATCGCTCAGCGGATAGTTAATCAATGTCGCCGCGATCGTTCCGCCCCCGACAATCAGAATCGAAGGGATGTTTACAAATACGTCGGGGCTGCCCCCAAGCAAGATGGCGGTAATGACCAAACCGATTCCGGCGATAAGTCCGACAACTGTTGCGATATCCATAGGCTGCCGTCTACCGAGCCTCCCCGTTCAACCCTGCCTCCCGCTAAGCGCGCCACATTCTACCACTCCCGTGTACTCACGACAACAGCATCCCTCGCGACGAGCCACAAAAAAAGAAGGGCTGGGAGAAGCGTTTTGCGCAATCTCCCAGCCCCACTATTCATGCTATTCGCTTCCTGTCAGTCGCGCCCGCTTACCGGACGAGATTCACTGTCTCCTGGAGGAGCGTATCTGCGGTCGTGATGGTCCGGGCATTCGCCTGGAACCCGCGTTGCGTCACAATCAGGTTACTGAACTCCGTGCCCAGGTCCACATTGGAACCTTCCAGCACACCGCCGGACACTTGGCCGCGTCCGCCCGTGCTGGGCGTGCCAATCTGCGCGATACCCGACCCTGGACTCTCCCGGAAAAGATTGCTGCCGTCGCGGACGAGGCCGCCGTTGTTGGCGAAGGTCGCCAGCGCTACTTGCCCAAGCACCTGGGTGAGCCCGTTCGAGAACACGCCGTTCAGCACGCCGTTCGCCCCAATGTTGAAGGCTTCCAGCGTACCGCGCGGATAGCCGTCCTGGTTGCTGATGGAGACATCGCTTTCAGAGTCGAGTTGGCTCAGGTCGCCGAAATCGAGGTCGAACACGAAGGGATCGATGGGCGCCGCAGGAATGCCCCCCAGGAACGTGACGCTGATATTGCCCAATCCACCCGACAGCACGGTGCCGTCGGTGTCGAACACAATCGTCCCCGCGCCGGTCACAGTGTCGATGTCCGGATCGGAACTCGTTGCGGTCCAGTCCCACTCGTTGGTCGTCGCGGACTTCGTGAACGTGACCTCAATGTCTCTGGCCGTCCCCAAGGAATCGAATACCTGAACGTTGCGAACTACCGTATCGCCCGCCGCTGAGCTGGAGTTCAAATTACCCACCAGCGAAACCAGCGTCGTCGCCCGCACGATGGACGTTGTGCCCAGAGGGATGGAGATGTTCGTCAGCGGCGCATTGGGATCGATCGTTCCTGTCGCGTCCGCCTGGAACCCCTGGACGAACAGGCCCGTCGCGGAGTCGACCAGTTCGCCGTTCGCGTTGATCGTGAAAGACCCGTCGCGCGTGTAGAAGTTGCCGCCGCCGCCACTCAGAATGAAGAAACCATTTCCCTGAATGGCGAGATCCGACGCCACGCCGGTATTGAGCAACGTGCCCTGTGTGAAGTCGATGTCGATGACGCCCAGGCGCACCCCCAGACCGACCTGGGAACCATTCCGGCCGCCGAAGGTGCCCAACGGCGCGCTCGGTCCCTGAAGGGTTTGCGAGAACAGGTCCTGGAACAGCGCCCGCGATCCGCGATAGCCCGTCGTATTCACGTTGGCAATATTCGCCGCGATTACGTCGATGCGCCGCTGGTGCACTTGAAGCCCCGTGACGCCCGTAAAAATTGCTGAACCCATAAAATACTCTCCTTTC
>JAHDWY010000590.1 GCA_023384315.1 Candidatus Hydrogenedentota bacterium
CCAGCCGTCCATGGTACGGATCGTCTTGGTACAATCCAAACACCGTGATTCCTGCGTTCGGGCCACTTTACCAGCTTTAAAGTGAAAACGAGGCGTTCGCCTCTATTGCAAACGCCTCGCATTAGCATCTCAGATCGCCAAAGTGCTTACTTCGTCAAACTGAACCTATCCAATTCCAGGCCTTCGGCGTCGATGGCTTTCAGATCGAGCCCATCCTTCTTCACGTCAACCACCCAGAAATGGGCCTTCGCGGCCTCCTTCTCGTTGTACCAGCGGGGCTGCGGATCGATCTCCCGGGGGGCGCGTCCGAAACACCCGTCGCCGATATACACCGTTCCTTCTTCCGCGACCTCGTTGCCCTTCAGCACCTTCGTGCGCTTGAAGACGTGATCGTGATTCTCCATTCCCACAGTCAGGCCGTATTTGTCGAAGATCGGAAGCCAGTGCGTGCGCCCGGCGACCGAACCGCCGCCTTCATAGTCCCGGTGGGCCGGATACAGCGGCACGTGGTACAAAGCAAACTTGAACGGCACATCCTGGTGCTTCGCCATCTCTTGCTCCAACCAGGGAACCTGTGCTTCGTGCGGGACCAGGTGTCCTGAATCCAGTACGAACATCACCATGTTGTCGCCGAACTTCCGCGTGTAGTAGATGTTCTCCGCCTGCCGTCCGAAGAGTGCCATATACCATGGCGCCCGCAGTTCGAGATTGTCGGAGATGTAATCGTTCGTTTCGTGGTTACCGATGGCCGTCACGATCGGAACCATCCGGCCGTCGTCGGAAGTGGTGAGGTGGTCCCAGTTGTGCAGCCACTTATCCCAGAGATCCGGACGACCGAGCAGCCCGTTCGCGTAGGGGATGTCGCCACCGATGACGCCGAAGTCCGGCTCTTCCTCGCCGACCATTCCCAGGAGCGAGATCACGAACCCGTCGACTCCCATGTCGCCGCCGGTCACGAACCGGATGGGCGCGTCGCCACCCGGCAAGGTCCGGAACTTCCGCTCTTTCGACATGCCGAATTCGTCCTCGCCCGCGACGAAGTAGTACTCCGTATCCGGTTCCAGCCCTGTTAAGGTCGCCACTGCCAGCGCCCGCTCGTCGCTGATGACCATCAGGGTCTGGATGTACGGCGCGGTGACGTGGTGGGCGTAATCCTCGACCTTGCCGTCATGGGATTTCGTGTCGTAATAGACCTGCACCTCGCCTTCGTGCTCGTTCAGAATGACGTTCACGTCAATTGTCGTCTCCGGCGCATCCGAATATGTCAGAAATACATGGCGAGGTTCGGCTTCCACCGTGAGGCAAGCCACCAACGCTACAACACCAATCATGGCTAAAGAGAGAACACGACCGAGTCTCATAGTTACAACTCCTATCCCGAGTTTTTGGACGGCGGATCACACCGCGACGAATCGATTGCCCGTAAGGTCCCTGCACTATAGGCAATTCGCAACGCTATTGCCAAGTCGAGGAGATCACAGGTGAGGGTCACGCATTCAAGCGTGATGCCACACATCTCGGATTTTTGTGTAGTCCATGGTTTTTCTTTCGAAGTCTTTGGCCGCCGTAAACGGGATCTTAGAGAATACAGGCGACGACAGGGCAATTAACCGAAACCTTGTGGCACAGGTGCCCTCCCCTGTGTCTTCATCCAATTCATGCCGGTGAACCTCCAGTGCAACTTTGACTCCCGCCCCGGTTCGCAAGTACAATTCCCCCTTTGTATTAACCCCATTCTTCGCTGTGCCGGACGCCGGGTAGCGCGGCGAATCTTCCCGGGATACGACTGGTAAAGAAGGACGGTTTAGACCATGTACATGCAGGATGTGTTGCAGACTCTGAACAATTTCTGGAGCAGCCGCGGCTGTCTCCTCTGGCAGCCGTACCACACGGAAGTGGGGGCGGGCACGTCCAATCCGGCGACCTTTCTGCGCGTGTTGGGGCCGGAGCCGTGGTGGGTGGCATACACGGAGCCGAGCACGCGTCCGACCGACGGCCGTTACGGCGAAAACCCGAACCGCCTTCAGCACTATTACCAGTACCAGGTCATATTAAAACCATCGCCGCCGAACGTGCAGGAGTTGTTCCTCGAATCCCTGGAAGCGCTCGGCCTCGATCTGAAGCTCCACGACTTTCGCTTCGTCGAAGACAACTGGCAGAGTCCCTCCCTCGGGGCCTGGGGGCTCGGGTGGGAAGCCTGGCTCGACGGTATGGAAGTGCTCCAGTTCACCTACTTCCAGGAGTGCGGCGGACTCAAGCTCGACGTACGCGCCTGCGAATTGACCTACGGCATCGAACGCATCGCCATGTACCTTCAAGGCGTTGAAAACGTATTCGATCTGCAATGGTCGCCCGGCGGCGTCACCTACCGCGACATCTTCCACGCCCAGGAAGTCGAGTACTGCAAGTACAACTTCGAAGCCGCTGACACGGAGAAGCTTCTCCAGGTCTTCGACATCTGGGAAGGGGAGGGGTTGCGCCTTTTGGAACTCGGCCTCATCCTTCCGGCCTACGACCATTGCCTGCGCATGTCCCATCTCTTCAATCTGCTCGATGCGCGCGGTGCGTTTTCGGTTTCCGAACGGGGCCGTTTCCTGCTGCGTTGCCGCGCGGTCGCGGAACAATGCGCAAATGGTTTCCTGGCGCAGCGTGAAGAACTCGGATTCCCGATGCTGCGCCATCCCAGCCCTGTTCAGTACGAGTCCACTCAACAAGAAACGCCCGATGCGTCCGAGTACAACGAACGCGACACGCTTCTCATCGAAATCGGCGTCGAGGAATTGCCTCACCGGGACATCCAGACGGTGGAGGAACAAGCGCCCGGTCTCCTTACCAAGGCGCTGGAAGCGCGCGGTCTCACGCATGGCGCCATCCAGACGTGGGTGACGCCCCGCAGAATCGCCTTCATGCTTGACGATGTGCCCGCACGGCAACAGGACGTTACGAAAGAGGTGCGGGGACCGAAACGGCAGGCCGCGCAGAATGACAAGGGCGAATGGACCATGGCCGCGAAACGCTTCGCCGAAGGGCAAGGCGCGACCGTCGATGCGATCGAGTTCCGGAGCGATGGCAAAGCCGAATACTGTTTTGTCACCGTGCATCAGAAAGGCCGTCACATCGCAAAACTGCTGACCGACGTAATAGACGACGTGCTCAACGGGATTCATTTTGCCAAAACGATGGGCTGGGAAAACACGACCACCGTGTTCTCACGCCCCATCCGGTGGCTCGTTGCCGTGCACGGTTCCACTGTCGTGCCTGCATCCATCCGGCTGCGAGAGAAGACCGACGACGGCATCGACCGCTTCCTCTATTCCGGCCGGATCACGTACGGGCACCGCCGTCTCGCACCGGGTCCCGTAACGATTGGTCACGCGAAGGAATACATCGACAAGCTACGCGAGCACTA
>JAHDWY010000591.1 GCA_023384315.1 Candidatus Hydrogenedentota bacterium
CGTAGGCGCGTCGAAGGCCAGCAGGATGCCGAAGAGGCTTACGACAAGCAGGGAGAATATGCGGTGCCGGTGGGCCGGTGGGAACTTGCCGCGCGCAGCCAGGCAGCATATACCCAGCCAAACGGCGATGCCCGGGTAGATCATCATGTAGGCGTTCGAACTGAGCGCGGGGGAACCCCAGTAGTTGCCGTCGGCGGAGGTGCCGTAGAACCGGGGTGCGAAGAATGCCACGACCGCGTCCAGCGACAGGCCCGGGGCCAGACCGTGCGTTCCGCGGTCGTAGAGGGTCGAGCTATAAGCGAGGTATTCGATGAAGGGGATCAACTGGGCTGCACAGAAACACAACGCAAGTGACCATGCGGCTGCGGCTGCAGCCAAAGGCCGAATCAACGCGTAGCCCCACCGCTGGCCGAGCAGAAGGCGAAGAAAGAAATACTGTCCCACGCCAGCGGCCATGATGAAGGCGGTTTCAGGGTGGCCCGCCAAGAGCATGAGCGCGCCGCCAATCGCCATGGTGAAAATGCCTTTGCGGTACCTGGCTTCGATCACCCACTCGGTTCCGAGAAAGAGAATCGGGAGCCAGGCCGCCACGTCCGGCAAAGACCAGTAGCTCCAGAGCAGGTTGAATCCGCCGAGCATCCATGCGATGGAGAAGAAGCGCGACACGGCAAGGCTCAATCCGAGGCAGCGCGCGCAGATGAAAGCCGTCATGCCGCAGAGCCAAAGTTTAAGGAGGATGTAGAAGGACGTGGCAAGGTGCAATTCGAATAGCTCATGCAACAACCTGGGGGGATAGAAGACGGCGCTTTGCGCGTTTCCCAGGAGCGGCATGCCGCCATATTCGAGATGGTTCCAGAGGGGCCATTCGCCTTTCTCGAGAGCCATCCGGGTCAGGGCGTAGTAAGGAACAAAGGCGGTGACGACGTCAGGCATCAAGGGGTTCGCGGGGCGCTCGAAGTCCGGCGGCGCGTAGAACTCCCAGGGCCGGGTCAGAAACAGCAGATCGCCCGGTGCGATGCGTTCGCCGTGAAGCACAAAGCCCGGAAACGCGGCGATGAGAAGGAGCGCGAGCAGTAGGGCCTGGACGGTAAGGGGCCGCCAAATGCCTCGGTCAACACGCGATGACACCGTAACGAGATCGTCCTCGCATGGGCAGCCGGCAGAGGCGTTCATAGGCGGCGATGTGCTATCCCGCGATTTCACGGGACGCGGCCGGTAAGTGGTTTCAAGCGAACCATGGGGTAGCGCCTCCGTCTCTGCGTGCACGCGCTAGCGGCCGTAGCGACGCAGGTGCACGGCCGGTCATCTGCCGTAGACTTTGGACGCTAACCATTCAATCGCCTTTTCGTTCTCGAGCCAGGCTTTTCCGAAAGACGCCAAAGTCATCTTGGTCGTAAGACCCAGGTCCGACTCATCCAGATCGGGAATCGACTCGGGGTCCAGCAGGCTGGTGGCCATGAGCGGATTTGCAGCGATGGCTTCCTCGAGTCCCGCTTCCGCTTCTTTCTTCTTGCCCGCCAGGAACCGCTCCAGCACGTGCGCCCAGGGGAGGATGGGGTCGCCGTCGGTATTGTATTCGCGGATTACCGCGCGGGCCTCTGGTATTTGCCTCAACTCGAGGTAGGCGCCCGCCAGGCTGTAGCGAGCGCCCATGGAATCGTTGGGTTCGCGATCGAGCATCTCCCGGAAATACCCCACGGCCTCTTCAGTCTCATCCGACGCAACCAACGCGTTCGCCAGCGAGTAGATCGCGCGCATATACGGACGCGTTTCGACAATGTCTCCGAAGTCGAGGCTGTAATCGGCCAGTTTGTCGCCCAGGGCGGACGCTGCGATCGCATGCCCTTCCCGGAGATGCGCCATCGCACGGTCCACGTCACCTTCGCTCAGTGCGACGTTGGACAAGGCGAGTCGCGCATCGACGTTTTCGGGATCCAGTTCGAGCGCCGAGGTTGCCAACTGCAGCGCTTCCGCAGGATCGTCCGCTTCCAGGGCGAGGAGCGCGTACTCAAAGGCAGCATCCTTTGGATTGTTAGCCATGTGTTTCATGGCAAATTCACGCAACTCTTCGGGTTCCATCGCTTCGATGAAGTCGTGTACGGCCTCGGGGGTCTTAAGGCTGTGAACGGTGGCGATTCGATCGTGCATTCGGGCGACCCGCTCTTCGAGGAACGGGTCCTGATCGAGCATCGCCTCGAGCATCTCGTCGCGTTCCTCTTCGCTGAGGTTTTCGAAATCGATCGCGCTCTCTTCCGGCGCCGACTGTAACGCTGCGTTGATCTCCTGTAAATCGAAGTGCTCGGGATCCCAGTCTTCGCCCATCCAGTCGACTATATCCGCGTAGTCGGGATCGTCGGGATTGCGAAGGGTCTCCAATTTGGACATATAGCCCCACGGTCCGCCGCTGTCCTCTGCGGGACCGCGCCGGCTACCGTCCACGCAATGCGGGTACAACTGGTCGGGGTCGAGCGGTTGAACGTCTTCGACGACGACATCCACTCTCCAGTTGTCGCCGAAATCGTAGACGTACTCAAACTTTGCCTTCTTGCCTTTGAGAATCTGATCCAAGGAGTACGCTTCATCATCCAGAACGTCTGGCGGACAATCTTCGTCCTGGGTGCCGTACCGCTTTTTGCCGATATTGAATTCGTGCAAGTGGCAGTTGTCCCACCCAAAGCAGATCTGGATCGCGTCGTGCAGGTCGGCGAGGGTATCTTCACCGGAAATCAGAAGGCGCCGCCATATGGACGGATCGATATCCTGAACGGTGAGTTTCACCTGATAGGCGTTGGGTCCCGTCTGCTTTTTCTTCGGGCTCATACTGTCCTTTCAAAGACCAACCTTGGTTTACTTCTTGACGTACAGATCTTTCCAGAGAATTCCCGCCGCACCGCCCGTGTGTAGTTGCAGCGCGAAGGCGCCCTCGGAGAGATTCGGTGCGGGATCGATCCAGTCCAGCACGCGCACACCGTTGACCCAGGTCATGATGCGGTTGCCCTGCGACTTGATCTCGATCTCGCTCCAGTCATCGGGATTGAGGGCGTACGCGGCAAAGTGGGTCATGTCTGGTTCGACGAGCCATCCGCGTTTGTAGCTTTCGTACACCCATCCGCTGGGACTCGGATAACCCGGCGCGACTTCGCCCTGTAAGCCGGAAATCACCGGATACTGTTCTTCGTTGTACGCAATCGAGGAGTGGTAAAAGAGCCCGTAGTTGCCTTCGCCGAGCATTTTGAATACTCCGCGCACGTGGAAATCCTTCCACGTGTCTTCGGTGGCCAAGTACCCTTCCGACTGTTTCGGGCCGCTGCGCCCGGC
Source organism: Candidatus Hydrogenedentota bacterium (assembly GCA_023384315.1). Classification (GTDB taxonomy): domain Bacteria; phylum Hydrogenedentota; class Hydrogenedentia; order Hydrogenedentales; family SLHB01; genus JAHDWY01. The sequence continues at coordinate 3,319 of JAHDWY010000591.1, forward strand.
GATGACGCCGTCCTCGACGGTCCACTCTTCCTCGCCCCATTCGACCCAGCCATCGAAGTTCTCGCCGTTGAACAAGGCGCGCCATTCA
>JAHDWY010000592.1 GCA_023384315.1 Candidatus Hydrogenedentota bacterium
TGTTCAAGACCTTTCTAATGGACCTAAGAAATTGCGGTGACGCCAAGTCGGTCTAAACCTGCACACCTGCCTGCCGTCGAGCCGCAGGCAAGCCCGCTTCATCAAAGCAGCCGCGGCGTGCCCGCGCTCCACATCGACCATTCGTTTCTACAACGGCAGCAACGCAACCGCCTCCCGGGTTCGCAGGGCGTCGATCATGGCCTGCCATTCGGCGGGTTTGTTGGGGAGGATGGCGTAGTAGGTGGTCAGGAAGTCGGCGATCAGCGCGGCGGGGACGGATGCGCAATTGTCATCGGCGGGGAGAAAGCAGAGGTCGAGTTCGGTGACGGGCTCGCCGTTGTTTTTCCAGGAGGGGTGGATGTAGGGGAAGTCGAGGCGGCGGTACCCGAGGTGGGACAGGACTTCGCGGCGGACGAAGGGGTCCATGGGTTTGATGCCGCCAAAGGCATGCCCTTCGACGCGGTAGGGGTCGTAGATCTCCGCGAACATGCCGAGGGGCGTCTGCCCGTGGCGCTCGGCCCACGCGTCGAGATCGCGCTGGCGTTCGAGGTAAAGGAAGCGGCCGATGCCGAGTCCGGGCCTTCCAACGATGGTGAAGTCGGTCATGGCCACGTTCAGGTCGGGATAGTAGCGGTACTCCGTCGCGCCGACGACCTCGCCGTCGTGGACGGCGACGCACACTCGCAGGCCGTCGTCCTGCAATGGTCCCTCCCAGGCAGAGAACTCCAGCACTTCCTCCGGCGGGAAGACGTCCTGCATGAGGGCGTGCGTCTTGGCAAAGAGCGGGTCATCGATGCGGGTAATGCGAACGAAGTTCAAGGCAGAATCTCCTCAGGTTGAGAAAGCGATCCACCGATTTCACCGATGACACCGACCAAGAGCTGAACGGCGGATGGACGCAAGCGTGGTGCCAGGGGCCATGTCAGACCGGATTCATCGACGTGTCGTGTGTTTTGAATTTTGGTCCTTAGTATTTGTTTCGAATTTCGTGCTCCGGATTTCGAATTTCAACACCAAGGATTCCGCCATTCCATCAGCACGGCGTTGTTGCCGGATTCCTCGTCGTCGAGATAGTTGGGCACGACGCGTATGGGGATGCGGCCACAGCGCAGCAAGAACGTGACGATGGGGTCGCTTATGTCCCCGGCCAGGACCTTGTCCAAGTACCCCTCGGGAGTGAGCTTGTCCGCGACGTTATGGTACCCCGGCATGCGCGCGCCGCCGAGGAGGCGGGTCAGCCTCTTCTCGACAACTACTTCATACATGGACAGCATGAGCCATTTGCCGAGTCCGAGTTTGCGGAACGAGGGCCGCACGCTGACATCGACGATATACAAGGTGCTTCCGTGGGGGTCGTGGTTGCGGATGTACCCGTTGTCGGTAATTTCGCTCCACGCATGGTCGGGGTCGCCGGGTTCCCACGGCACGACGAGCCCGGTGATCGACCCCGCCAGCCGCCCATCCACTTCCACGCACAAGGCGCCGTCGGGAAACAGACGCACGTGGTTTCCGAGCTGTTCTTTGTTCCACCACAGTTCCGACGGAAAGGGCGGCGGGAAACATTCGCGCTGGATATCGATGAGATCGTCGAAGTCGGCTTCGGTGTAACCGCGGATCACCGCTTCGCGGGGCCGCAGTTCTTCGAAGACGTAGAGTTGCTTGCGAAACATGCTGCGGCCTACTGCGTGCGGATCACGTTGACCGCGCGGCTCGGCACGAGGGTATAGAGGTCCGGCCGCCGATCGCGCAAGGGGCGGACAGTCCCCATGTCGCGCTGCAACGCGAGGGTTTCGAGGTCGAGGTCGGTGATGACCACCATCTCCGTGTTAGGTTCCGCTTCCGCCGCGGTCGCATGCGGTGGGAACGCGAAGTCGCTGGGCGTAAACACCGCCGCCTGTCCGTAGTTGATGAGAAAGCTTCGCACCTGCGGCAAGTTCCCCACGTTGCCCGCGATCACGGTGTAGATGTAGTTCTCCACAGCCCGCGCCTGGGCGCAGAGCCGCACGCGGGAGTAGGCCTTCTTCTCGTCGGTCATGAACGGAACGAAGACCACCTCCGCGCCGTACAAGGTGAGGAGCCGGCTCATCTCCGGAAACTCGATGTCGTAACAAACCTGGATCGCGATACGCGCAAATTCGGTCTCGAATACATTCAAACCTTCGCCGGGTTGAATGCCCCAGAACTTCCGCTCGTCGGGCGTGATGTGCAACTTGTCCTGGGTGTAGACCTGGCCCGTTGGAGAAAACAGATGCGACACATTGCGCAGGGATCCCTCGCGCATCACCGGGTGCGATCCGCCGATGATGTATCCGCCGAACCGCTGCGACATGGCTTTGAACATTTCCGTGTATTGGTCCGTGTAGTCCGCGAGATGGCGCACCGCCTCCAAGGGCTCCATGTCCCGATCCATGGTGCTGATGAGCTGCGCCGTGAACAGTTCCGGAAACACGAGAAAATGGCAGTGGTACTCTTCCGCCGTCGTGACGAAGAAATCAACCTGCCGCTCGAAATCTTCCCAACTTCGAATGCCGCGCAAATCGTATTGCGCCGCGCACACGCGCACACGCCGCACCGGCCGGGTTATGGGAGAAGACGCGATGCGCCGCCGCTCGAGTTTGAAGTCGGGATTGATCAGCTCGAGGTGGGTCGCGTAGTTCAGGCTTGCCTCGTCGCTGAGGTAATCGTAGTGAATGCCCTTGACGGAATACCCCGCCTTGATGTGCGCGTTCAGCGCCTGGTCCTTGAGTTCGCCGGCGATGACCTTGTCGACGTACTCCTCCGCGGTCATCTTCCCGGCGTACTCCCAGTACCCTGGGATGCGCCCGCCCGCCACCATCCGACGGAGGTTGAAGCGCTTCATGAGTTTGACGCGCTCTTTGTATAGAGCACCTGCGACGCCCATCCCGCGATACTCGGGCCGCACGGCGATCTCGGCACCGTACAAGGTGTCGCCGCCAGGGTCGTGGGTGTTGAAGGTGCCGCTGCCGGTGATTTCGTTATAGGAATGCCAGGGCGCCGAGTCGTCCAGCATGACGATCAGCGACGCGCAGTACCCCGCGATCTGGCCGTCCACCTCCGCGAGAAACTGGCCTTCCGGAAACGCGGTATGCTGCAAGTGAAACAGCCGCTCGTTGCAGAGCCGGTAGTGTGGAAAGTCGCTATATGCGGCATACTGGCACTCCACCAGCGCCGGGATGTCTTCCTCTTTCCATGGCCGCGTCGTGATCTTTGGACGCTTCTTCGAAGGGGGCATTCGTTCCAATCTCCTGTCGCGATATCGCGGAAACAGCCGTCAGGGCAGGATGCGCAGCACCGATTCCGGCGGCCTGCCGATCGCGGCCTTATCTCCGCAGACGACGATGGGGCGCTCCAGCAGAATCGGGTGCTCAGAGATGGCCTC
>JAHDWY010000593.1 GCA_023384315.1 Candidatus Hydrogenedentota bacterium
TGCTGTGGATGCTGATTATGCTGCACGCCCGGTTGGCGGGGTACATTCGCGAATTCGGCATCGTCATGGGCGCGGTCTGCTGCGGGATGATCGTCGTCTTCTCGTGGTTCGGCGTCAACCTGCTCGGCGTGGGCCTGCACAGCTACGGCTTTACCAGTGGCATTGCCAAGGCGCTGATGATCTTCTACGTCGTGGAGATCGCGGTGCTGGCTGTCGGCGCCCTCGCCTGGGTCGTGCGCCCGGTTCCCGCGGTGCGTCCTTCGCAAGACGGCAGCGATCAGCGCGTGAGCGAGACCAAAGAGATTCCCGCCACCTGAGAATATCCACCAGCACTGGAACTGACTCGGAGTTTTGTCCCGTCGGATTCCACGCGGACTCGATGCTTTGGGTCGTTACCTAAATGAATCCGAGGAAGAACGATCCAAAGTCCAATCCCAGGAAGAACAATTGCAGGATGACCCCCGAGAAGGATGTGAAGAAGCTGAAGACGGGTTCAAGCAACTGCAGGTAGTACAAGAGAACTGCGGGATCGATTCCCATGGTGCTGGTTCCTCCAACGTAATCGAAATTCGCGCCGTGCCCCCCTGGTACACGGTGATGCGCGTTTCTCTTGGTCAAATGATACCTGAGAGATTCCGGTTAAGTAAACCCATACGCGCCGCCTCAACTCATAAGGCTGCCTGTGCTCCAGGTCGTTATTGCCTCCATCGGCCTTCCATGAAATAATGAACACCGGGCTGCGGGCAGGTGCGTCCGCATAGCGAACTTCGGGGGTATTGTGATGTACACGTCCAGGTTTCCCGGTGTCTGTTTTGGTCTTGTGGTAGCGATTGCACTTCTGGCGCCGGGTATCGCCGGAGCGACGGCCTTGGACGATTATGTGGCGGCGCCGGACGCGAGCTACACGTGGTCGGTGAATAGTGTGGTGCCCGGCGCGGGTTACACCGACTTCGTCATCGACCTCAAGTCGCAGACCTGGCTCACGCTGGCCGAAGTGGATCGGACACTGTGGGAACATTGGCTTGTCATCACGGTTCCTGATACGGTCTCCCATACCACCGGTTTCATGTTTATCGAGGGCGGGAGCAACGGGGGCGGCGCGCCCGGCGGAAACGGCGCGGAACTGATCGCCATAGCCCTCGCGACAAACTCGGTCACGGCGCGTCTGCGCATGGTCCCGAATCAGCCGCTCACCTTCACAGGCGACGTGCCCCGTTGGGAAGATGAACAGATCGCCTACGCGTGGGACAAGTACCTCACGTCGGGCGATCCCAAGTGGCTATCCCGCCTGCCCATGACCAAGGCCGCCGTGCGCGCCATGGACACGATCACCGCACTGTGCGCCAGCGCCCAAGGCGGTAGTCATACGGTCAATCAGTACGTTGTGGCCGGCGCATCGAAACGCGGATGGACGACCTGGACCACCGCCGCCGTCGACACCCGCGTGGTGGCGATCGCGCCGTTGGTCATCGACCTCTTAAACCTTGAGGTTTCCTTCGAGCACCACTTCGCGGCGCTGGGCCGGTGGGCCCCCGCAATCCAGGACTACGTCGACATGGACATCCCGTCCTGGTTTGGAACCCCGGAGTTTGGCGCGCTCCTGGCGGAAGTAGGCCCATACACCTATCGCGACCGGTACACGATGCCCAAGCTCGTCATGAATTCCGCGCAGGACCAATTTTTCCTCCCCGATTCATCACAGTTTTACTGGGATAAGCTCCCCGGTGAGAAGTACCTTCGGTATGTTCCCAACGCGGGACACGACCTGAACGCCTCTGCGTGGAACGATGTCAGTGCTTGGTATATGGCATTCCTGTCCGGCACGTCCCGGCCCGAGTTTTCCTGGGTGAAGAATGAAGACGGGTCCATCACGGTGAATACGGTCGACGCCCCATCGCAGGTGCTTCTCTGGCAGGCGACCAATCCCAATGCCCGCGACTTCAACATCGACAACGTCGGCGCGATTTACACGAGTTCCGCCCTCGCGCCGTCCGGTCCCAACGAATACACCGCGCAACTGCCGGTTCCCGCGAATGGGTGGACGGCCTTTTTCGTGGAACTGACCTTTCCCAGCGGGGGACCCAATCCTTTCAAGTTCACCACGGAAGTCAGCGTGATTCCCGATGTGTTGCCCTACGGCCCGCAGTTTGCACTCGGACCTGAAACGGAAATGCTGGACGCGGCCTTCTACGCGGGAGAAACTGCCGACGGTTCGAACGTCGCGGGCCGCAGCGCCTTCTTCGCCCAGGCCTCCAACGGCGCCGATCGCGTCGCGTTTTGGGCGGTGAATATCAACACGCAACAGAGCGCTGTGTTCCTCGTGGATATCGGCGACCCCTCGAGTTGGCAGCGGTTGACGGCCGATGCGCCCAACGCGCCGGACGCGCCCATTTGGTGGACGCCCGACGATTCCGCCATCGTCGTGGGCGATTCGCACGTCGACGTGAACTCCCGCGTCGTGACGCAGCCGCTCTACTTCGGAATGTACACGCTGGACGATCCCAGCATGACGCGCCTTCCGTCGAATAATTGGATCGTCTCCCGGCACGGCGATGACATGGCCGCCATACCCGTGCTTGCCAATGGAACAGAAGACGCGTTGCGACTGCCGAAGATCGTGACGAACCTGACGGGAGTAGGCGTGGACGTGGATTGGCCGGCCGTCAACGCCGACGGCACTGCCGTGACGTTTGCGGATTACCATAGCAGCCCCACGCCCGGCATCGGCGATCAGAGCGACGTCTACATCCTCACGAACTTGCAGGATATCCTGGCCGCGCCGTACCAAGGCGCGACGCAATACTCGTCCCTCGCACCGGTTGCTCTGGACGACGATTTCCTCATCGACATTCGGTCCGGTATTTCGCCGAAGGGTTCCTTTGCGCCCTTCTTCTCCACCGACGAAACGCTGGTCTTCTATTCGGAAGACTGGAACCGCGTATTCCGGGACGACGATTTCTTTGCATCCCTGGCGGCCTCGGACTTTGACATCATGATCGCCCGCGCCCATGGGTTCGAGCCGGAAATCCGTCTCACGGCTCCGGGCAACCAGGCCGTCGCCGTTCCCACACCGGGCGGCACGCGTCTCACCTACATCAAGGACGTGGCCGGGGTCACGCATCTCATGATTACGACCTTGGAAGTGTCGAAACGCGTGGGCGGCTCGGTGGTAGGCGCGCCCGCGAACAACGACATCTCCGTGTTCCAGGATCAGCAGTTCTCGGACGCCAGCGGCACCTCCGTGGCCATCGACGCGGGCACCACTATCGACTTTCCGGTTGGGGAGCCGCAGGAGATTCAGATTACGACGCCCATCGATCCCGCCCAGCCCGCGGAAGTTCCTGCGGGAGTGAATGCGATTCCGGTCGTCCGTGAGTTCGGTCCCGAAGGCACGCAGTT
>JAHDWY010000594.1 GCA_023384315.1 Candidatus Hydrogenedentota bacterium
TGGTGAAGCGTATCACGGGGTAGAGCGACGATAGCGACAGTGCAGCGCAGGAAGCCGGGAAACTCGCGGCGACGCAGTCCATCGTAAACGACGTGCGGGACCGGGGAGACGCGGCTGTCGCCGATTATACGGAACGTTTCGACGGCGTGAAACTCGATGCGGATCAATATGAAATCACCATCAAGGAAATGGACGCAGCGCTGAGTTCGGTCGACAAACAGACCCTGGCCGCGCTCGAACGCGCGCACGAGAATATCTCCGTCTTCCACGAGAAGAACCTTCGGCAATCCTGGGAGGAGACCGCTCCGGATGGGTCTATTCTCGGTCAACGCATCACGCCGATCGATAGCGTGGGCCTTTACGTGCCCGGCGGCACCGCGTTTTATCCGTCTTCAGTCCTCATGAACATCGTGCCGGCGCGTGTGGCGGGCGTGAAGGAACTGGTGATGGTGTCGCCGCCCTCGTACGAAGGCGGCATCCACCCGCTGGTGCTCGCCGCGGCGCGGATCGCGGGCGCGTCCCGCGTGTTTCGTGTGGGTGGCGCACAGTCCATCGCCGCGCTCGCGTATGGGACGGAGACAATCCCGTCCGTTTCGAAAATCGCGGGTCCCGGTAACATCTATGTGACCCTGGCCAAGCGATTGGTGTCGTCCATCTGCGATATCGACAAGGAAGCGGGGCCGTCCGAGGTCGTGGTGCTTGCGGACGACACCTCGGATCCGGATCAAGTCGCGCTGGAACTGCTCGCCCAGGCGGAGCACGACGAAGACGCGCGTCCAATGCTGGTAACCACGTCGGCCAAGCTGTTCGATTCCGTAAAGGAGTCCATTAACAAGCATCTCGAGACGCTTTCGCGGGCAGCCATCATTCGGAAAGCTCTGGCGGATTGCGGAGAAACCTACATCGTGCGCACGATCGCGGAAGGCGTCCAGCTCACGAATTTGATTGCCCCCGAGCACCTTTCCATCCAGGCCGACGACCCGCGCGGATTGTTTGACGCGATCAAGAATGCCGGTTGCGCGGTGTTGGGCGGCGGGACTTCTGTCGCGGTTGGCGACTACTACGCGGGGCCCAATCACATCCTGCCGACAGGGCGTCGCGCGCGCTTCGCATCGCCTCTGACAGCGGAGGATTTCCGGAAGGTCACCAGCATCATCTCCTACTCGCCCGCGCGGATGAAGGAAGTCGGGGATGACATCATCCGTCTGGCCAAGGCGGAAAAGCTCGACGCCCACGCGCGTGCGGTGGAGATCCGAAAATGAAATACGGCCGCGCCATTCTGGCCGATGTAGTAGGCTACGTACCCGGCGAGCAACCCTCGGGCACGGTGATCAAGCTGAATACCAACGAGAATCCATATCCGCCGTCGCCGCGCGTGCTGGATGCGCTGTGGTCGTTGGCTGCGGAGAATGTCCGGAAGTATCCCGATCCTGTGTCGCTACGGCTGCGGCAGGCCTGCGCGCAACGCTACGGCTACGAAAACGCTGATTGGGTGATCGCGGGCAATGGGATGGACGAACTGCTATCGCTGGTGATCCGCACCTTCGTCGATCCCGGCGATACGATCCTGTCGCCGTACCCGACGTACACGCTCTATGAGACTCTATCTGCGTTGCATGGCGCAAAGTATGCCGCCGTGGATCTCGATGAGAACTTTCAGTTGCCTGAGTCGCTTTTCTCGACGCCGGCAAAGCTCTGTTTTCTGCCGCGTCCCAACGCGCCTACCGGCGTGTGCGCGCCGCGGGAAGCGGTCGAACGGTTCTGCAAAACCTTCGCCGGGATCGTGGTGATCGATGAAGCTTACGTTGATTTCGCCGACGACAACTGCATGGATTTTCCGCAGCGGTTCGAAAATGTCATCGTCATGCGGACCTTTTCGAAATCCTTCAGTTTGGCCGGCATGCGGCTTGGCATAGCGGTCGCGCGACCCGAGGTCATCGCGGAGTTCATGAAGGTCAAGGATTCCTACAACCTGAATCTCGCGACCCAGGCCGCCGGGCTGGCAGCCATCGAGGACTACGACTACATGCTGAACTCCGCATCGCGCGTGAAGGCGACGCGTTCGCGGTTGTCCGCGGCGCTGCGGGATTTTGGCTTTACCGTGCCCAAGTCGGATTCCAATTTCGTGCTCGCGCAGTGGAATGGGACGCCTTCGGCGCGAGAGATATTCGAGCGCCTGAAAGCCGACTCGATCTACGTACGGTATTTCAAAGTGCGTCGCCTGGAAAACGCGCTGCGGATCACAGTAGGGACCGATTCCGAAGTAGACGCCTTACTCGACGCACTTCGCACGATCGTTTACGAAAAGAAGCCACAGCCCCCGGCACCCGAAAGCAGCACCTCCTTCGAATCCCTTCAAGAAGATTCCTAGGAGGGAGCACAGGCTTCCAGCCCGTGTTTTCCCATGGGCATCCTGCCCATGGCCCTCTTCCCAGCTACATCTCGCCACCCGATTCCGCCATCTCCCGCATCGTCTCCAGCTCTTCCAACTGCCGCCGCAACAGCTCATACTCCCGATTAAGCTCGACCGCCTGACGTTGCCATTCAATCGCCTCATCCAGATTACCCGTCATATGAGCCAGACTTGCAAGGACGTAGTAGGGCATCCAATCTTCCGGCGCCATGGCGAGCGCGCGGTCCGCCGCCGTGCGTGCCTCTTCAAACTTGCCACCCCAGAGGTAGACCTGCGCGACGGTGAGCAGCGCGCGACCGTGTTCGACCGCGTCGAGTTGGCTTTCCACGCGCGTCTTCACGCTGGCGATGGCTTCGGCGTTCCAGGACGCAACGGGAGTTGCGACGCCGGTGTCTATCAGCCGTTCAACTATCGACAGCGACAATCGCCGGTTGCCTTCGATGGTGGGATGAACGTGATCGAGGAACCAATCGTTCCCGGGAATGCCGTGTTCGCTGAGGTCACCAATCATCGATTCGAAGTCGATGGCATTCGCAATCTCCTTGGAGACCACCTGGTCAATCGTCGCCAGCAGCGGTCCGGTGGCGCGCAGCGGGCACACGTCCTCGTCGCGGGCCCGCTCGAACGAACTGCGCGCGTTCTCGTATTCACCCCGCTTCCAGAAGATACGCCCACGGAGAAAGTGGGCTTCGGCGTATCCGTCGTCAATATTCAGGCAATCGTCCAGGGCGGTCAACGCATCGGGGAGCTTGCCCTCATTAATGAAAGTTCGCGCGCGGTTCAGATCGCTTCGGAACTGGGCGTACGCGTCTTCCGACAACCCTTCTCTCGGCTCGCTCTTGAAGGGCGAACAGTCGCGCAGGTTTGACGGGGGCGTGACGAAGAGGATCGGAACGCCCGCATCGTCTGCCAGCACCACCATTCGTGTCAGGTTGTATTCAAACTGTTCGCGGACCAGGTTCGCGTAGGCGTCGTCGCGGT
>JAHDWY010000595.1 GCA_023384315.1 Candidatus Hydrogenedentota bacterium
CCTCCTGCGTAACCAGATGGAACTATTCAACTTTTAACCGGACAGCAGTGATTCGAATTTCGAATTTCTACTTGGCGGGCATTGCCCCCAGCACGTTGTCCACCACATACGCCGTCAACTGATCCAGCCCGTCGAAGACCCGTTCCGGTTCGAGGGCTTCCAGCTCCTCGCGTGTGGCGTAGCCGGTCGTCACGCAGAGACACCGCACCCCCGCTTCACGCGCCGCCAGTACGTCGAAGTGCATGTCCCCCACGAACAGCAACTGCTGCGGCGTTACGTGCAGCATCTCGCAGGCCTTCAAGACGACTTCGGGATCCGGTTTCGGTTTAGACACGTCGTCCGGTCCTAGACGCACCGAGAAAAAGTCCAGCACGCCCAGATGCTCCAGGATCATCTCGGAATACTTCCGCCGTTTTGACGTGGCAAAAGCTATCTCCAGCCCCGCATCGTGCAGCGCCTGAAGACACTCCCGCGTACCCGGCATGAGTGTCGTCTTGGGGCAGCAGATCGTTTCGTAATACGCCCGGTACACCTTCGTGCATTCCACGGGATCGTGCGTGCTCAGCAGGGCGAACTGTTCTTCCAGGACGTACCCGATGCTGTTCACGATCGCGTCCCGCGGCGGCCGCGGTTCATTGAACGTATCGAAGGTGTGATAGAACGATTCGACGATCGCCTCGGTGGAATCGATCAAGGTTCCATCCAAATCAAAACAAACGGCTGTAATCAAGACCCCTACCCCTACTGTTCCCGAATCGTCACCCGCCGGCCCTCCACCGACACCCGGCCTTCCGCGATCAACTGGATCGCCTGCGGGTACACTTCGCGCTCCTTGGCCTGTACGCGCTCGGCCAGCGTGTCCGGCGTGTCGTCTTCCAACACCGGCACAGCCGCCTGCAGGATGATCGGACCTTCGTCGTAGTTCGCGTTCGCGAAGTGCACGGTCACGCCGGTCAGCTTCGCGCCGTAGGCAATCACCGCTTCGTGCACGTGATGACCGTACATCCCTTTCCCGCAAAACGCGGGGATCAACGCGGGATGCACGTTGACGATCCGGTTTGTGAAGTCCTCGGGCACGTCCAGCAAACTCATGAACCCGGCCATCACGACGAGGTCTACGTCGAACTTCCGAACCTCGTTCCACACTGCCGCGCTGAACGTCGCCGTGCCGGGAAACTGCTTGCGCGGCACCAGCGCCGACGGAATCCGGTGATCCTCCGCACGCACCAGCCCATACGCATCGGCCCTCGAACTGACGACGCACTGAATCTGCGCATCGAGTTCGCCGGCCGCGATCTGCTCAATCAGGTTCAACAACGTCGTTCCGCTGCCCGACAGCAGAACGGCGATTTTCAAAGGCGAACCTGCCATAACCCCAATGGCCCCTTCTTACCTGCCCTCAGGCGGCGGCATGACCACCCACAGAACGATGTACACGATAATCCCCGGAAAGGCCGCGCTGAAAAAGGAAACCAGCACATACACGAGCCGGACAATCGTCGGTTCGACATTCAGGCTCTCCGCGATCCCGCCGCACACCCCTGCGATCATCGCGTTGCTGGAACGGCGCAAGCCTTGCTGGGAACTCATGACGCCTCCGTATGCGCTCAGTAGGGCTCAGCCTACCCAAATGCCGGTATACACTTCCGTCGCCGGGCCTTCCTGATACACATTCCCGTCGTCGGCCCATTCAATCGTCAACGTGCCATAAACGAGGTGCACGTTTACGCGCCGGTCGACCCGGTCCGTCACCATCGCGGCCAATGCCGATCCGCAGGAACCGCTGCCGCTGGCCATCGTGATGCCGCTGCCCCGTTCCCAAATCCGCATCACCATGTTCTGCCGATCTTGAACGGTCACAAACTCCACATTGGTCCGCTGCGGAAACTTGGGATGCCGCTCCACTTTTGGGCCGATTTCCGCCAACGGAACCGTAGTTGCATCGTCCACGAAAAACACCGCGTGCGGGTTTCCGATGTTCGCGCAGGTCACCTTCATCGTGACGCCGTCCACGTCAAGATCTTCCTCGATGACCCGGCCCGCCGGGCCTTCCATGGGGATGTCCGCCCTCTCGAATCGAGGTTGTCCCATATTCGATCGGACTGATCCGACTGATCGGTCGGATCCGTCCGATACTGTCAACTGCACCCGGTTCGGTCCCGCAAGCGTATCGATCACGAAATCCGTCTTGTCCGTCATGCCGCGCTCGAAGACGTACTTTGCAAAACAGCGAATCCCGTTCCCGCAGGTCTCGGCCTCGCTGCCGTCGGCGTTGAATATCCGCATGGCGAACTCCGCGCCGTTCTGGCCGGGGTTCACGAGAATGATCCCATCGGACCCCGCGCCGAGATGGCGATGGCTCATCTGCCGCGACAGTTCCGCCGGGTCCGCGACGGAAAACCGCGCCCCGTCGATAAACAGGTAGTCATTGCCGAGACCGTGCATTTTGGTGAATTCGATTGACATGGGTGCCTTCTAAACGCCCGCGCGACCACGCGCCATGGCTTCTTCCACAAACAACGTAAGTAACTCGGGGAACGAGATGCCTGCCGCCGCAGCGGCCTGGGGATAGAGCGATGTTTCGGTCATCCCGGGAATGGTATTGACCTCGATCCACACTGGATCGTCGCCGTCCAGTATCATATCACTGCGGCTCAACCCCTTACAACCCACGACGGTATGCACACGCTCCGCCATGGCCTGTACTTTCCGGGTCGCTTCGTTCGAGATTCGCGCCGGCGTAATCTCGTTGCATTCGCCCGGCGTGTACTTGGCCCTATAGTCAAAAAACTCCGACGAAACCGGGCAGATTTCCGTCACCGGCAAGGCCCGCGGCGGTTTCCCGGGTTCCACGTCCAGCACCGCACAAGTTACTTCGACACCTTTGACGAACTTCTCAACCATGACCAGGTCGCCGTAGGCGAATACCTCGAGCAAGGCCGTCCGAAATGCGGCCGCATCTTTGGGAATCGCCATACCCAGACTGGATCCCTGGCATGGGCTCTTGATCAGGCAGGGAAATCCAATTTCGGAATTTACCCGCGTCATAACCTGCTCGAACGCATGGTCCCATTCGGAACGTTGCAGGATGATTTGATCGGCCACACGCACACCCGCCTGGCGCACCACGGCCTTGGAATGAATCTTGTCCATCGCCAACGCGCTGGCTGCGCACCCCGACGCGGTGTATGGAATACCGAACACATCGAGTAGTCCCTGGACCCGTCCGTCCTCCCCAAAGGGGCCGTGAAGCGCGATAAACACGCAGTCGACGCCAAGCTCTTCCAACCGAGCCAATCCCGCGCCCACGGACAACGCCCGCTCGCTGGGAAACTTCCACTGCCCGTCCCGCGTGATGATTACCGGCGTCGTGTCGAAACGCGATCGATCGA
>JAHDWY010000596.1 GCA_023384315.1 Candidatus Hydrogenedentota bacterium
CTGGCGGGGAGGGTCAGCATCTTTGTTTCTCCGCCGGAACGTTCGACAATCCTCTTGCCCGCGTCGATGTAGTCCGCCCACGTTTCGATTGCCTCGGGATCGATTCCATACCGCGCGAAGACCGGCCGCTTGTAGAATACTGCGCAGGGCCCGATATCCCAGGGGATGGCGTAGACGCGGCCGTTGAGCGTGCAATTTGCCCAACTGGCGGGCACAAAGCGATCCGCGTACGGTGCGGCGACTTTAGTGAGGTCGATCAGCCGGCCGGTCATGCTGTACCGGGGTGCATTTGCGATCTCGATCTGCGATACGTCGGGCGCTCCTGATCCAGACGACAACGTCAACATCAGCCGGAGATTCGCCGTGCTTGAACCGCTCATGTTGATGTTGATATCGACACCGGGGTACGTCTCACGGAACGCAGGGATGCGCTGCTCCAGACTGGCGGCAGCGATGCTCCACGCCCAAACGTTCAAATCACCCCGGATTCGGCCAGAAGTACCTGAGGGACCAATCGGTGCATCCGCGCGCACGACCACGTTTGCGGCCCAGAAAAGAACACCGAGCACCATCAGCGTTGAGAGAATCGGCGTGGGATTGTGCCGCTGGTTCGTCATTTCCTGCCTGGACCCGCCCATGGTTGGCGCCGGAGCAATGCACATCACGCGATTCCGTCGATCGGTGCGTTCTCGCTCCGCGACCGAGCCAATGGGTAGCGGTTTCCGATTCACTCCCCGAGTACGCGGATAGACGCGCCTTTCATTCCTAAGAGGCAGTTGGTAACGTATGGGCTCGACCGATGTCAAACTACGGGAAAGAAGGAGACCAGGGGACCCATGAAGCCGAAGCCTGAACACCCGGTGTGGATCTTTGTGGTTTTCCCGGCGATTGCCATGCTGTTGGGCTGGGGGCTGCGCGGATATATCGGCGGCGGTCCCTTTGGTGCGCTGATTCCGGGGTGTTTTGTCGCGCTCAGCCTGTCGATGCTGCTTGGGTACCGCATGGAAACCGCGGCGATGGCGGCATTGTTTGGCGCGGTCGGCATTGGTTACGGCGGCGATATGACGTATGGGCAGACCCTCGGCTTTTTGAGGGAATCCGACACGGTGCTGTGGGGTCTGTTGGGGTGCCTGGTCAAGGGTGGAATCTGGGGACTGTTCGGCGGCGCGGTACTGGGCGCGGGACTCACTCGCGACCGTTACGATGTGAAGACGCTAACCGTGGCGTTCGTCTTGACGGTGGCTGCCTTCTACGTTGGCATCAAACTGATTAACGATCCGAAACTCATTTACTTCTCAAACCGCCTCGACAAACCACGTGATGAATCATGGGCAGGATTGCTCTTCGCGGCGATTACGTTCTTGGGGTATCTCCGGTACCGCGGTTCGGCCGAGGCATTCGCTGTGCCATTCCGCTTTGCACTGTGGGGCACGGTTGGAGGCGCACTAGGCTTCAGCGGCGGCGCCTTGTGGATGGTCTTCGGGCCGCAGTTGCCCGTTCCGCAGCAATGGATTGGATGGTGGAAAGCGATGGAGTTTTCCTTTGGCCTCATTCTGGGGGCGGCGCTTGGCTACTGCGCGTATTTGAATCGCGAGCGGCTGTACGTTGCAGGGCAGGAGGGAGAGACGCCGCCGGCTGCGTGGGGTCCGGTGGGTGTGTTCTTCGCCTTCGTCGCGACGGTGTTCATTGCTTACCCGGTCGTGGGTGGTCTCCTCCCCGAGGGTATCGCGGATAGCCGCACACTTTCTGCCCTCCTTGTGCGTGACCTCTTTCGGGTGTTGTTCGGATTCGTCTTCTTCGGGGGCCTATGCATTATCCTGGGATTGCGTTCCATTCTTGCCGCATGGCAGATCGCCGTCACACTCACGGTGTTCCATTGTGTGCTAGACTACGTGCGAGATCTGGACAATCCCGAACGCTTCGGCTATACGCTGCCCGTGCCGGTTCAACTTCTGATTCTGCTGATTGCCACCGGTGCCGTTGGCTACCTTACCTTTCGATTCCAGCAGGGGCCGCAGCCTATCCGTCGGATTTACTTGCTCGTTCTGTGGGCGTGCTACGCGGTAGCCTGCGTTCGTTCGTTTTTCTTGAAGGACTTCTTCTTCCCGCCCGAAGGCGAGAGCCTGCTTTCCGTCATTACCCAGAACCACGCTTCGTTGTTCTTTGTGCATGGCACGTTCACCGTCTCCGCTATCATCACGACGTGGTTTATACTCCGCTTGGGGGATTCGTCGGACGAGGCCGTTACCGCGAATTCGCAACATCGGCGGTGACGGATTCCAGCAAGAGGCCGGATTCGTCCACGGCGTCTGCGGTGGATCGGATTCGAAGGTAGTTGATACCAAGCGGTTCCCGGTAACGCGGTTTCAGGTAGAGTTCGGCCTGTCCATTCACGTCAACAGTGCACGTGCGGTTGTCGATGTCCCACTCAAATTGCAGCACGCACCACTCGCCGACGGGCAGCGCGGTCCCGATGGAAACACGTCCGTCAGATTCGATAGGAAGTGAAACGATCGCCTCTTCATCACCTGTCTCGTCGGTTGGGTTAAAGAACCGGTCCAGCAACGAAATCACCGCGCCGTCGAACCCTTCCTGCAACTTCACTCGCATGGTCAGCGTGCCTCGCCGACCCATGGCAAAGTTCCACACCGCGCCGTCGCCGGGCTTGTCGTCGAGGCGGCGGATGTGGAGCGCTTTTGCGTCCGGTTTCTCAGGATGATCGACCAGCACCGGCCCTTGGGTACGGTCGCGCCACCAGCGTTCCGCCGGGCCGAAGTGCTTGAAGACGGACCAGCCTTCGAGCCCCTTCGAGAAGTCATCCTCCCGATGCGTTTCCAGCAGCCAATTGGGATCAAAGTGAAACGTAGCGCCTGACCGCCCCTGACCGGCCATGACGATAACTTTGCCGTCCGGCGCGAGATAAGGCATGGGGTACGCAGTGCCGCGGTCGCCGGTTTTCTGGGGTGAATCATTCCGCGTCGGGTCCAGGTAGACTTCGCGGAAACCCTGCCACGTCTTACATTCATCCGACGAGATGGCAGCGTGCAACGCGTCGCGCCCTCCGTAGACGCCGTCGCCGTTGTGACGCGGGGGTTTTTCGCATCCGTTCCAGAACAGCAGAATGCGATCGTCGGGAAGCCGTAACAACGCGGCGGGGGCGTCAGTCGAAAGGAAGCGGGACGGGCGGAGCGGTTCCCATTGGACGCCGTCATTGGAGTACGACTCGTAGAGAAACCCGGTTTCGGTCCGCGCAAGCATGTATACCCGCCCGTCCTTCAGCTCAATGATGACCGGTTCGCAGGCGCCATATCCGCTCCCGTTGAAGTCGGTGTAGCACGGCGCGGTCAGCTCAGAAGGCGACAGGTTCCACGTCTCACCGCCATCGTCCGA